>WQZL01000011.1 GCA_009780755.1 Promicromonosporaceae bacterium
CGTCGCAGCCGCTCCAGGTTACGTCTGGGCCTTCGTTAGTGGTGTCTTCCCAGGTGAAGCCGCTCTTGGCTTCGGTGCCGGTATTGGTGATGGTGAAGGTCACCTCCACCGGGTCCGGCATAACGCCAGGGGCCACGACGAGCAGGGCCGAGTCACCAACGGGTGAGGTCTTGGTCACTTCAATGCCGGCCTGGATCACGGACAGTTCCCAGGTATCCGTATCGGAGACCTCGGTGTCGGTTTGTGTGCCGATGGCGGTTACGGTCAGGGTGTTGTGGTGGGTTGTGGCCGTGCCCATGCTTAGCGTGCCGCGGCAGGTGAGTGATTCTCCTGGCATTAGCGTCAGCGTTTCGATCACCTCGTCGACGGGGCCATCGTGGCCGTCGCAGCCGCTCCAGGTTACGTCTGGGCCTTCGTTAGTGGTGTCTTCCCAGGTGAAGCCGCTCTTGGCTTCGGTGCCGGTATTGGTGATGGTGAAGGTCACTTCTACCGGGTCCGGTGTGCCGCCGGGGGCCACGACGAGCAGGGCCGGGTCACCTGCGTCGGAAGTCTTGACCACCTCAATGCCAGCCCGAATCACGTTCAGTTCCCAGACGTCCATGCCGGAGACCTCGGTATCGGTCTGCACACCAACGGCCGTCACGGTCAAGGTGTTCTCGTGGGCCAGGGCTGTGCCCATGTTGAGGGTGCCGCGGCAGGTGAGTGATTCTCCTGGGGCCAGTGTCAGCGTTTCGATTACGTCATCTACGGTTCCGGTGTGGTCGTCGCAGGTGGTCCAGATTGCGTCTGGGCCTTCGTTGGTGGTGTCTTCCCAGGTGAAGTCGCTCTTGGCTTCGGTGCCGGTATTGGTAATGGTGAAGGTCACCTCGACCGGATCAGGCATAACGCCAGGGGCCACCACTACTAGGGCCGAGTCGCCCACATCGGAGGTCTTAACCACCTCAATGCCAGCCCGAACCACGTTCAATTCCCAGGTGTCAACATCGGTGACCAAGGTGTCGGATTTAACGCCGACGCCAGCGATGGCCAGGGCATTTACATGGGCCAACGCCTCGCCCATTGTCACTGTGCCGGTACAGGTCACCGAGGCGCCAGCAGAAAGCGTTAGCTCAGCTAGGGCTTCGGCTACGCTGCCCTCCAGTCCGAGACAACCGGCCCAATCCACGGTGGGGCCGGTTACGGTCTCATCCACGAAGGCCAAATCGTGCAGAGCCTCGGTGCCGGTGTTGGTGATGGTGAACGTTACCTCCACCGGGTCTAGCACCTGTCCTGGAGGTGCCACGATCAGGGCCGGGTCGCCCGCGGTTGAGGTTTTGACCACCTCAATATTCGGGATAACCACCTCAACCAGCAGGTCATCCGCGCCGACTACCTCGGTGCCGGTCTCGGCGCCGCTGGCCGTGATGGTCAGAACGTTTTCGTGAAGCGACGCCTCCCCCATGTTCAGGGTGCCGCGACAGGTGAGCGATTCCTGGGGTTCTAGGGCCAGCGCCGCTATCACCTCGGTTACGGAGCCGCTTTGCCCATCGCAGGAGGTCCAAGCCACATCCGGTCCCTCGACCGTGACATCCGCCCAGGCGAAGTCGCCCTTGGCCTCGGTGCCAGCATTGGTGATAGTGAAGGCCACCTCTATCGGGTCCGGCGTGCCGCCGGGGGCCACCACGATCAGGGCCGGGTCGCCCGCAGTTGAGGTCTTGACCACCTCAATGCCGGCCCGGACCACGTTCAGTGCCCAATCGTCATCGTCGGTCACGGCATCGCCGGTGCCGGTACCAACGCCGGTCACGGTCAATAGGTTGCGGTGCGTCAACGCCGCGCCCATGCTTAGTATGCCTCGGCAGGTCACCGAGGCTTCGGCAGCCAGGGTGAGACCGGCCAGCGCCACGGGCACGCTCCCGGAAAGGCCATCACAGCTAGCCCACGTCACGGATGGACCGGTCAAGGTCTCATCCTCAAAGACGAGGTTGGTCAACGGGTCGGTGCCGGTATTGGTGATGGTGAACGTCATCTCAATCGGTGCCACCACCTGATCGGGAGCCACCACGATCAAGGCCGGATCGCCGACGGTCGAGGTCTTGGTCACGGCAATGCCAGACTCCCACTCCCAACCAGAAACGGAAGCGGCGGCCTGAGCCATGTTCTCCAGAACCATCCACTCATCAATGAGCCGAGCATCGCCCCAGGTTGCTGCCGCATTTTGGCCTGTTGCTGGGGGCGCATCCCAACCCCAGCGGTGTACGCCGCCGGTGGAGTCCAGGTTTGTAGCGGAGATGGGTGAATGCGGCAAAATGGGCGGCTTGAATCCATTGCACGGGAGGATATTGGTGTTATCACAGCAGAAGTCGGGCTGGTTTGGCGTACCCCAGTTTATATTTCGGTTGCCAGCCAGAGGGCCGTTCAGGGCGGTCATCTGTACGCCGCCTTCGCGGAACTCCACATCATTTTGCACAACGTGAAACTCTCCGATGTTCAAACTCGCTGTCAGCGAGAAATCCTGGGTGAAGGGAATCGGATTGCCCAGGCCATCTAGTCCATCCCAAGGAATGCGATGCGTGCCCGGTAGCGTCGTGAGAGTGAACTTCAAATCCTCCGGATCGTCGAATGCGCCGTTGTCATTAGCGTCCAGCCACACGGTCACGGTCCCGGCATGTCCGCCAAGCGTAATTACAAGATCGCCGCCATGCGCACGGCCGACCACCGCTGGCCCGGTTTGTTCGTAGGAGATGCTCAGGGTCGGATCTGCAAATACCGGATTAACCCAGCGAGTCACCCCGTCATAGAACAGCGCACTTTCTGGCATTCCATCGCTAATCGGCTCGAAAAAAATCCGGTATTTCAACCCATTTGCGCAGCCGTCAACATTTGCCGAATATGCCGTTTCTATAGTGAACACGCTTCGGCGTTGTGGTACGCAATTGAGATGCACGCCAAGGTTGCTCGCTACAATATTTGAGCTTACTCCATTGAAGCTCCACATGATGTGTTGATACTGGAAGCCGAACTCGGAGAGGAAATACAGCTGCTGATTCCAGCGCGGCGGATAGGGCAGCCAGGGGGGCACGCTTAAGTGCATCGAGGGAAGTAAATTGCTCGAGTGTTGGTAATACCATTCGGTCCAGACCCGACCGGTATGCGGCGTTCCATCGGAACTGCGGGGGATGATGTCGAAGGAGCCGATAGGTGATGCTCCGGTGAGGTTTACGTAAGCGCCGACATTGCTATAGCCGCTGGTGGTTATCTGCCAGACTCCCGCCGTGTCGCTGCGCAGCCCGGTTAATTGTATAAATCCTGTATCCGGGGCATACTGGCGCTCCTCAAATATCGTCCCGTCAGGCGCGGTAACCTTGAGTAGTAGATAGTAGCCATTGCTTATGGCGGCCGTTGTCCACGACATGGTGTAGAACTGAATATCCAGCCAACCGCAAGCCTCGACAAAGGCGTAATAAACCGTACTATGTCGAAGCGCTCCGGACCCCAGGTTGTTGATTCCCGGGCGGGGTCGGTTGCTTGAACCGTAATCCCACGCCGGGGCGGGGGGTGCGGACGTGTCACAGATCGTGGCGTCAAGGGATCCAATGCTCAGATAGGCAGAGGCTAGCTCGCCTGCAGCATCCTCGTCCAGCGCAAGGTCATCATCCAGCACAGAATCATCGACTAGGACAGGGCCAACGTCTAGTAGATCGTCGCCTTCCGTTCCCGTGTAGAGAAGTTCTACGGCGCCCTCGGTGTCCATTGCCAGGGTTGAGCCGAGGGGAGCCGTGGCTGCATCGATGACGCTGGGGTTTAAGGAGTCGGCGCCTGATTCTGGGGCATTGGGCAGAACTAGGGTTATGCCAACCATTGTCAGGACAACTATGGCGGCATCCCCAAGGGTCAGCAGGCGCTTAGGGTACATGCTTCTCATGTTGAACACCGCCTTTCGGGGCTTAGTAAATCTGCGGGCTAAGGGTTAACGGTGACGTGATCGGGTTAGCCGGAAGCGTGGCCGGTACCGACTCGCAGAAACTCTCGACAACGGTTTTTCTTGGCGGTCGCGGCGACGCAGGAACAGCAGCCCGGCACCGGCGGTCATCGAGAACAGCGCCACCAGCTCAAAGCCCAGTAGAGCAAAGCCCATCCGCGGCAGCAGCGGCCCTTGTTCCAACGACTGCGGCTGCTGAGGAGGATTGGTTGGGACAGGGGTAGGAGATGGGGTTGGAATGGGGGTAGGAGTTGGTGTTGGGACGGGGGTAGGAGTTGGGGATGGGGTGGGGTCATCAGTGTCGGTCTCAGGTGAGCCGATCAATATTTGCGTTCGGATGGTGTCATTGCTTGAGTTGCTATCCGGCACGTTGTGCGTGACAACGCCCGTTATCAAATGCTGGTCGCCGGGCACACCGGTGGCCGTGCCGGTCACCTGGTACACCACGCGCTCGCCTGCCAGCAGTTCGCCAACGTCAAAGGTCAGCGAGCCGATTACCCCATCCGGGGGGCGCGAGGTGGGCGGGGTGGCGTCCATGCCGGGCCATTCGCTGGCCGTGCCGGAGTAGCTGAGGTAAGCCTCCGGGATTTCCAGACGCAGTGCGATGCCGTGGGTCGATTCTGGGCCTTCGTTGGTTACCGTGACGGTGAACTCGGCCTTCTGGCCGTGTAGCACCGTCTGGGTTGCGGGGGTAACCGCCAGGGAGACGTCGGTTGCGGGCGGCCGCTGGGCCACCGTGCAGACCTCGAAGCGGTTATTTGTGGCATCCGGGTCAAGCGAACCCGATCCGACCAGAGCCTCGTTGCACAACGTCTTGCCAGCCTGCCCCGGATCGATATCGAACGTGATGAGCGCGGTGGCCGACTCGCCCACGCCGAGCGTTCCCATCGGACAACGAACCATCACATCGGTGTCGCCGCCGGGGTATTGATTCACCAGCGGGCTGGGGCAGTTCGGTCCGCCCTCAATGCTCGCCGCGCGGTAGGTCATGCCCGGCGGCACCGCGTCAGAAAGCATCACATTCTGGGCGACGGAAGGGCCGTCGTTGGTGACGGTGACCCGCCAAGTGGCTGGTCCACCAGCCAAAAGCGGCGTGATGAGTTCCTTATTCACCCGCGTGTCCGAGACGTGCTGCACCACCATCTCAATCGAGGTGACATTGTTGGTCTCATCGAGTTCTGGGGTGTCATTCGTCACCAGTGACGTGCCCGCATACGGACCGGCGGGAGTGTCGCGGGGCACGAACATGACCACCGAGTTTGTGACCACTCCGCCGGCTTCCCACTCCTGCCCGACCACCTGCGGTTTGCAGGTGAGCGTGTAGCTGACGTTTCGCCAGGTTTGCGCATGGGGATTTGTCGGGGCGGGCGGATCCCAGGAGCAGTTGTTGTAGGGCACATCGAAACTCACCGGCACGAACCCCGGCGGGAAGCGTGTGACCCCGGTGGTGTTAACCGCCGTGGAGGGGCCGTTGTTGGCGGTCAGGCCGAAGAAGGTGACCTCCTGCCCGGCCACGGGCGAATAGGTGTTTGTCGATCCCGCGACCGACAGGTCGGTTTCTCGGCCCACATACACGTTCACCACGTCGGTGTTGTTGGTGAGGTCTGGGTCGATGGTCTGAGCGGCAACCCTGGCCCGGTTTAGGTTCGGCAGGGTCATCTTGGTGAGCGGGCTTACTCCGGTCATGGCCGGGTCGGTGGTTGCCACGATGTGGATCGAGGTGGAAGCGCCAGCCGCTAGCTCTCCTATCCAGCAGGGGATTTCGCCTGCCTGGGCGGGCAGCGCGTCCAGCTCAACCTGCGCAGGGGCCACGCATTGAGAGGCGTGCGGGTCGAGAGTGAACCCATGCGGCAGGCTCTCGTAGACGATCACATGCGCGGCATCCGATGGCCCAGCGTTGAGTACCGTCAGGGTGTAGCCGGCCGGCCCGCCGGCGATCACCTGGGTGACATCGGCGGTCTTAATTAACTGTAGGTCGGCGCGTTCGATAATGTCGAAGGTGGTGACGCCCGTGGCTTGCCACGCCGATCCGAGTTCGGGGGTGCGCGTCAAACCCGTCGCCGCATCCGCCAGCGGCGTTACGGTCTGCGCCTCGGCCACGTTCTGCACCGCCTCGCCACCGGTGGGGGTGCCGCCTAAGTCGGTCTGTAGCCCCTGAGCCTCTGCGGTAAGTGCGCCGAATATTGTGACCAGCACGGGTGCCCCGCGCACTCCGGCCACACCTGCGGGCACGGCGCCCAGGTTGCACTCGACGCTCCACTGTTCGGCAATGCCGGTGGGCGTGGCCGTACAGATTGAGGAGGGATTCGTCCCGCCGAGTTGCCCGGTGTAGCCCTCGGAGAACACGGAAGTGGTGTACCCCTGCGGAATAAACCCCGGCGGTAGCACGTCCGTGAGCAGTACATCCTGGGCGGGAGCGTAGCCCGAACCGGCCTGATCTGCCGGGGCGGCGGGCACCGTGACCTCGATCTGGAAGGCGAAGGTGCCGCCAGCCACGAAGGCCGGATCGCCGTCGGCAGGGTTGGTGTCTCCAGTCAACGCCGTTTTGGTCACGGCAAGATTGCTCAACACGGCGCCAACCACAATGTCCTCGGTTGCAACATTGTTGGCCAGCGAGGTTTCCGGCGTGGTGGTAAACGCGGTGACAATATCGGGGCACGAGCCGGGGGCGGCTAGCGCCGAAACGGCGATCACGTAGTTGACATCCACCTTTTCGCCGGGGGCGATGGCGCCAATAGCGCAGGTGACCTCACGAACTGCGGTGCTGCAATCGAGTACCCGCTGGCCGGTGAGGCTCGACGTGGCGGTGATCGCGCCGATGACGGTCGCATCCACCGTGCGTTCCAGCGTGAAGGAGACGTTCTGAGCCGTCGATGGCCCGGCATTGGTCAGCCCGACATACACATGGCGCTGTGTGCCCGGTCCGATCCAGGCTGGATTCACCGGGTCGAGGGTTAGGGCGGTCACCTGCACATCGGCCAGGGTGGTGACAATGCTGGTGGCCTGCGCGGTGTTGTTATTGGGGGCCGGATCGATTATGGAACCGCCGCCCTCGGTGATGGTCGCGGCATTGGTTAATATCGTGCCGGCGGCAAGGTCAGCAGCGAAGGTGACGTCGAACTCGACCTGCACGGTGGTCCCGGATGCGACGTTGCCGGTTAGTTGGCAGATCACCTCGCCGCCGGTCGGCTCTAGGGGCGGGGCGCAGACTATGTTCTGCACGCTGCCATCCGAGGTCGAAACCACGCGGGCGCCGTCGAAAATCACCCCGGCAGGCAGGATGTCGCTGAGTACCGGGGCATTGGCCGCCTGAACCTCAACCAGTGGATTATTGGTGATGGCGAAGGTGTAAATGCCAGTATCTCCGGCGGTCACCGTCTCGGGGGCATCCTTCGTCAAGGCCAGATCGGCGACCGGGGTTCCCGTGAGCGTCCACGACGCAACGTTGTTTGCCGCGTTTGTGTCTCCATCGGCATCAATGACAACCCGTTGCACCACATCTGGCCCGTCCGCGAGTACCTCGTTCGTGGTGGTTTCGATGGTAATGATCTGCGCGTTGTGCGACCCAGGAGCGATAGGCCCTGGAATCGTGCAGACGATCAGGCCAAAGGCTTCGTTTGGAGTCGGCTGCGGGATTGCCGCCTGCGAGGAGTCGCAGCTCGCCCCCGACGGCGGGGTCACCGTAGAGACATCGAGTACCAACGGAATCAGATCCGTTACAGTGACCCCCCAGGCCGCCGAGGGGCCATTGTTAGACACGGTAATCGTGTAGTCCACTCGGTCGCCGATCGCACCGGGCAGGGAGGATCGGTTGGCCGTCTTGCTGACCATGACGTCAAACTCGGTGGTTACCGCGGTGGTCGAGATGGCCTGGTCGTTTTCCGAGATCGGATCGTGGCTGGCGGAACTTACGCTCGCAGTGTTGGGCAGCGTTCCGGTGGTGGCTTCATCAATGGTCGCGGTAATCACCACGGTGGCCGAGGCTCCCGCTCCGCCGTTAATCCCGGCCGGCAGGTCGCCTACGGGGCAGGTCACCGTGAGGCCGACGATGGTGCAGGCGCCGCCCCGAGAGGCGGATGCGTTGATGCTGCCGGTTACCAGGCCAGCGGGCAGCGTGTCTGTTATCACCACACCGGTGGCATCGGAGGGGCCGAGGTTAGCGGCCGTTACAGTCCAGACGATCTGCTGCCCGGCAACCGCCGTATCGGGGGCTGCCTTGGACACCGCCACGTCCGCCGAGGGCGCCAACACCGTCACGGTGGCCGTCGCGGAATTGGGATGCATATCCGGCACCGGCTCAAGGGTGGCCGAGGAGACGGTTGCGGTGTTCGTCACCGCATCTCCGGCGGCCAGGTTGGGCGCCAGGAACCCGGTCAGGGTGAGGGTTGCCGTTTCGTTGACCGCAAGGTTTGGCACCACGCAGGTTACCGCCCGGAAGGTGGGGTTGAGGCAGGAGCCTGCCGCGCCGCTCAGCATGGCGCTGGTCAGCTGGGCCTGCGCGGCCTCGTCCAGAGAGTCGGTGAGGCGAACGTTGGCCGCCTCCGAGGGGCCGTAGTTGGTTACCTGAACCATCCAGGTCACTGCCTCGCCGGGCACGGCGTTGGCGGGACTCACCGTTTTGGTCACGCCCAGATCGGCTCGCGGCGCTAGTGCGATGGTGTCGCCCGAGGTGTTGTTGGCGAGGGCAGGATCGAAGGCCGAGGTTTGAACCGTCGCCACATTCGCCAGCGAGGCCAGGGTTGATGAGGGGTCGGTGGCGCCAACCAGCGTCACGGTGGCGTTTGCCCCGACGGCGAGGCTGCCAAGACGGCAGGTCACCGTGCTGCCCTGAACCGCACAACTGCCTTGGGAGGTGGCCTGTGTGCCCAACACCCACCCCGGCGGCAGCGTGTCCGTCACCACCACATCCGTGGCGATATTCGGCCCGGCATTGGTCACCTTCAAGGTGGCGGTCAATGGCGCGCCAATCCAAGCGGTGGGGCTAGGCGTCAGGATTTTGGTGATGGCCACATCGGCCACGCCGATCACATCGACGACTACCAGATTCGTGGCGTAACTAGCAGAGGTGCCGATGGTCTGCGTGGTGTAGGCCAGATTCGCCTGGTTGGGAAGCGTGGTGGCGCTCGCGTCATCGTTAATCTTCACCTGAAAGGCGAAGGCGGCACGCGCGGGGTCAGAGCCGGAGCAGCCCGCCCCGGAGCAGTTCAGGCGTCCGCCGTTCGTGGCGGTAGCCCCGGCCCCCAGGCGCACGCTCACCGTCCGGGTGATTGGGTCATACTCCCCCTCGTCATCGCCAGCCGTGGATGTCAGCGCGCGGATGGTGGCACCCGTTACCGGGTCGATCAGCCGCAGCGACCCGTCCACGAAGGTGGTTCCGGGCGGCAGCACATCGGTAGCAACTACCGCGACAGCCGGGTCTTGCCCGGTATTTGCGAAGGTGAGCGTGTATTCGAGCGTATCGCCTGGGCGAGCCGGAACGTTGCCGTCAAGGTTGCGGACGGCCTTTAGAGATTGGGAGAAATCTGGCGCGTATAGGTTGATCGCTAGGCCCAACATGCCCGGGTAGTAGGTGTCGCCGGTGCTGGAGAAGCTGAAGGTGGCGCTGGTGGCGCTGTTGGGGATGGCGCCCGAAACCGAGAGGTTCTTGATGTCGAAGCCCAGCATGTTCTGGTGTGCGGGCGTGCGGGTGGTCACCGAGACCCCGCCTAAATCGTTTGAGGAGTTAAAGAAGTTTGAACCGGGAGACAGGGCCGTGCCCAACTGGGTGTTGTTCAGCAGGGCCACATCACCGGAGGCGCCAAGATCGCCCTCATAAGCAATCATCGTTAACTGCGCATCTACGGCCCCTGCCCGTGGGGCCAGGAAGCCATCCACCGTTACCGTCACGGGTTTGCCCTGCTGCACCAACTCGAAGCCGTCAAAGACGGTCAGGTTGCGTAGTGGCAGGCCAGGAGCGCTGTAAATCACGGTCATGGCCCACCCCGCGTAGCGATCCTGACCGGTGCCGCTAGGCACGTTCGCCACCCAGTAGTCGCCATTTCCGGTTGCCTGCACTATTGAGGTGACATCCGCGAACCGCTGGTAGGCGTTGTAACTGCCTGAGTTGGGGCCGAACTGATCGTGGGCGGCGGTAGAGGCCGCGACGGTACGGTAGGCGACATCACCGGGGGTCAGGAAGGAAACCTGGTTGTAGTTGTTGCCCGGATTGCTGCTCGTTCCGGCGGCTGCCCCATTGGTGCCGGCGTTGAGTCGCGCCCCCCAGTACAGGCCCGCCCAAAGCACGGTGGCTCCAGGCGGCAGAGCGAGCTGCGAGGCCGAGGAGTTAAAAGTGCTTGCTCCGATGCCCGTCGTGCCATCGGCATCCAGGTGCACCATGTTGTAGGCGTTGTTGTTGGTGGTACCGCCATTTTGAGCTGCGGTGCAGGCAGCTGATTCGGGGCAGGTCAGCAGGTTGTTTCCGATGGAGATGATGGCCCCGTTGGCATTGAACTCCACCCGTTTCGCGAACGGGACCGTGGGCGCGGCCACAGCCGGCAGCGCCAGGATCGATGAGACGCCAAGAGCGGCTACTCCAAAGACTGCCGCGACCCGACGCAACCTGCCTCGATGCCTGCTTACTGGCGCGCGTTGGCCGACGATCTGTCGTGAACCCAAATACATGACGCACCTCCCGGTAGTAGGCGCGAGATTATGCGGTTACGAACGTTGGCGTTGGTTTGTCGCTATTTGAACGGTCGCCCTTCGGGGGAGTCCGCGTTGCTCAGCTCAGGAGATTGTGGATGGGGATGATCTCGTTACGGGCGGGGCCGACGCCAATGGCGGAGATGCGGCAACCGGAGATGTCTTCGAGGAATTGCATGTAACTACGGGCGTTTGCGGGCAGATCGGCCAGGGTGCGCGCGGCGGAGATGTCCTCTTCCCAGCCTGGCAGTTCGTCGTAGATGGGCACCGCGTGATGGAAGTCCGACTGGTTATCAGGCATCTCGTCGAAGCGTTGACCGTCTACGTTGTAGGCCACGCACACGGGAATCTTCTCCAGGCCGGTGAGTACATCTAGCTTGGTGACCACCAGGTCGGTAAGGCCGTTGATGCGCGAGGCATAGCGGGCGATTACCGCGTCATACCAGCCGCAGCGCCGCGCCCGGCCAGTGGTGACGCCTACCTCGCCGCCCTTGGTTTGCAGGTATACGCCGGTCTCATCGAACAGTTCGGTGGGGAACGGCCCCTCGCCGACGCGAGTGGTGTACGCCTTGATGACACCGATCACCGAGTCGATGCGAGTGGGGCCGATGCCCGAGCCAATAACCGCGCCGCCCGCCGTAGCCGAAGACGAGGTAACGAACGGGTACGTGCCGTGGTCGATGTCGAGCATCGTGGCCTGACCCGCCTCAAAGAGCAGGGTTTTGCCCTCATCGAGCGCGTTGTTCAACACGAGCGGAGTGTTCGCCACCATCGGGCGCAGGCGGTCGGCATAGGCCAACAGTTCCTCAAGTACCGCATCCACCTCGACGGCGCGGCGGTTGTACACCTTGACCAGCAGGTGATTCTTCTGATCGAGCGAGCCTTCGATCTTGGCGCGGAGAATTTTCGGATCAAACAGGTCGGCGATACGGATGCCAACGCGGTTGATCTTGTCGGCGTACGACGGCCCGATACCGCGACCGGTGGTGCCGATACGGCGCTGGCCGAGGAAGCGTTCGGTCACCTTATCGAGGGTGCGGTGGAACGAGGCGATCACATGCGCCTGGGAAGAAACCAGCAGCTTAGACACATCGACGCCCCGTGAGGAGAGCATTTCCAACTCCTGGAACAGCACCTCAATGTCCACCACCACGCCATTGCCGATCACGGGAATGACTCCGGGCGACAAAATGCCCGACGGCAGCAGGTGCAGCGCATACTTCTCATCGCCGATCACCACCGTGTGCCCGGCGTTGTTACCGCCGTTGAACTTCACCACGTAGTCAACGCGAGAGCCGAGGAGGTCGGTGGCCTTCCCCTTCCCCTCATCTCCCCATTGGGCGCCGACAAGCACGACTGCTGGCATTTCTATCTCCCTTGCCCGGCTGCTGCCCCGCCGATCGGAGCGACTCCAGCCTCATGTAGCCCACGAAGAGGCCATTCTCTTGGCTCCGGGCCGTCGTTCAGTCTACCGCCTACCCACCCGCGCACCTCTCTATGGTTGAGTTGGCTTGTTTCTGTCACCGTCAAGGTCGCCTGCCATTGGCGGCTCGGCCTCATCGCCGCCCCCTCAAACCCGTTGAATATGACCAGGTTATGCAGCAAAAATGACGCAACATGACGCGCGTTCATACTCTCTTGCCCCGCTAGCGCATCTAAGGGTGGCCGTATACTTCCTAGAGTCACCCTCGCTGTTCCCGACGGGTCGAGCATCCTGCCGACCGGCCTCAAAGTGGAGAAGGATGCCTAAATGACCACCCTGTTCATCGCAGTCGGCGGCGTTGGCCTGACGCTATTGCTGCTATCGACACTGCTGGGCGGGGTAACCGACTGTGTTGACTCGGCGTTCGGTGCGATCAACTGCGGGGTGTCGTCCGCGGCGATTGGAGTGGCGTTAACCGTATTCGGCGCGGCTGGCTTCCTGGCCTTTGATCTCACCGACCGCTCGTGGCTGGCTCTGCTCATCGCCGTTGTCTGCGCTTTTTTACTCGCGGCGGCAGCGCAGTGGACCATCTCCTGGGTTGCAGACACCGACCTGGGGCGAGTCAACCAAAACCTGGTTGGGTCAATAGGTACCGTCACTACGGCCATCGGTGAGACCGTCGGTGAGGTGCGGCTCGACGACATAAACGAGGTAGAAACCCGCTTGGCCCATTCAAGCACCCCGCTACCGGTTGGCACGCGCGTTGTGGTGAGGGAACACAACGAGAACCGCATCACCGTCATTCCCCTGTAAATTCAACGAAAGGCATCCAAACATGGCAGCCGCAGTAATTTCCCTGTCCGTAGTTGTTATCGCTCTCGGTTGGTTCATCGCCAGCCGGGTGCGTACCGTAGCCCCGAACCAGGCGTTGGTTGTTGTCGGGCGCGGCGCCGGTCGAAAGGCCAGCGACATGACCGAGGGACAGAAGGTCATCGTCGGTGGCCGCACCTTCGTGTGGCCCATCTTGCAGAAGGCTTACCCCCTCTCCCTGGAGCAGCGCCAGGTCAACTTGTCCATTGAGGCCGTCGATGAAAACTTCGTCCCGGTTGCGCTGCGCGCCTCGGTGCTGTTTAAGGTGCGTGGCGATGAGGCCAGCGTGCGCCGTGCCTCCCAGCGCTTCTTGTCCCAGCAGGCCGGGCTGGAGGGGCCACTTTCTCAGGCATTTGAGGGTGCCTTGCGGCCCATCATTGGCTCGATGACGGTTAAGGGTCTGATTTCCGACCGTCAGACTTTGCATGACAAGGTGACCGGCGCGGTCAAGGATGACCTGGCCGAGCAGGGTTTCCAGATTGATCTCATCAAGATTTCTGAGATCACCACCCCAGGCACCACCTACCTGCAAGACCTTGGTCGCGCGGAGGCCGCCCAGGCCGCCCAGAATGCGGCGGTAGCCGAGGCCAGGGCACGCCTGATCGCCGAGACGGAGCAGATCAACACCACCGAAGCCATCGCCGAGCGTGAGCGCGACCTGGCGCTCAAGCAGGCGGCAATTCAGGTGGAGACCGATGCTGCGAACGCGAAGGCTGCCGCCGCCGGGCGTCTGGCCGCCGCCGATCAGGACCGGCAAATCGCTATTGAGGAACAAAAGGCGCTGCTGGAGAAGGCCAAGGCGACGGACGCGCAGTTGGACGTCGATGTGCGTCGCCCGGCCGAGGCGCGTAAATACGCGGCAGTGCAGCAGGCAGAAGCGGATCGTGACGCCGCGAACGCCGCCGCCGAGGCCGACGCCTTCCGTCGAACCAAGGTAGCCGAGGCGAACCAGAAGGCCGCCGAGGCAGATGCGCAGGCCAAGCGGGCCGAGGGTGAGGCGCTCGCGGCGGTTCGCCGCGCCGCCGGTGAGGCGGAGGCGTTCGCCATCGAAGCAGAAGGTCTGGCCACGGCTCGGGCCTTGGAAGAGCAGGCCAAGGCGCTTTCTGAGCATGGTCAGGCCGTGCTTCTTCAACAGCTAATCGCTGCCTTGCCGGAGGTGGTCGAGGCCGCCGCCAAGCCGATTGGCGACATCGACAACCTCACGGTGGTCTCCACCGATGGGGCCAGCGCGTTGACGCGCACGGTGGGTCGCACCGTGGCCGAGGGCACGGGCCTGTTGGGCGCGCTTGCGCCAGGTTTGGACCTGTCTGCCATGCTGGCTTCCATCCTGCCGGATGCTGGCGCGGCAACGTCAGCGGTAGACAAGCCCTCGCCTGCGGAGCAGGCGCTGGCCGACCTGTAGCTGTTCCTGGCGCCCGTCCTTCGCTAAGTTTTTTCGCAAAGGGCGGGCGCCGACCATGTTGGCGACTGGCCGACCCGATTGCATTTTTGTGACGCAAGCTTCTTTGGCAGGAGACTCTTTAGCGGAAGGTGCCTCAGACTCGCGCCTCTGGTTGAGCGCGAGAGTTTGCCGCAGCTATGCCAGGGACGGTAGTGTGAGCTTGCTCAGGAGTTCCGCCTGGCGACCCGCCGAAGACCGGGCGTCGAGCTCCTGAGCTTGCCGCCCTAGCTCAGACGGTAGAGCGATTCACTCGTAATGAATAGGTCAGGGGTTCGATTCCCCTGGGCGGCTCCCCGTAAATCCCCAGGTCAGAGTTGATTTTCTGGGTTTCCTCTCATTCGGGTACATCCTCCTTTCTGTCTTCTGGGCAACTGTCAGGCAACCGGGGCTGGTTGCCGGGCTGCGTTAAGGCGTTCTAGCGCGGCTAGGTCTGCGTCGTGGCCGAGCCAGTGAACGTAGCGACTCGTGGTGGTGAGGTCTGAGTGCCCAGCCATGCTTCTCACCTGGGTTAGGTCGAGCCCGTCGACGAGCCAACTGGTGATCGCGGTGTGCCGCAGGTCGTGGGTGGTTCTGCCATCGGCGGTGTTGGCCCAGTCGAGGCGACGATGGAAGGTCTTGACCCAGCGCACGGGCGCGATGTACTCCTCGCCCATCCTGGTTTCAAGCCAGGGCAGCACGTCTGCGGCGACGGGGACGCGGCGGCTCTTGCCGGACTTGGTGCCTTTGACTGGTGCGTTCTCGGGTTGGGGGCGCGAGACGATCAGCACCGGGTAGGGGAGTAGACGCACATCCGACGGCCTTAGTTCTCGCATCTCCGACCAGCGCAGGCCGGTCGCTGCCATGAAGGCGACCATGTTGGCGCATTCCTCGTCGAGTCCTCGCCAGGTTCTGAGGTGCTGATCGAGTTCTGCGCGCGAGTAGGGACGCATCTCTTTCGATGCCCGCGCTACCTTGGGTACCTTAACGCCGATCACGGGGTTGGCGGCGATGTACTTGTTGTCGACGCACCAGCCGAAGAACGAGCGCAGCGTGGCCCGGAATCGGGTGATCGTCGCGCGGGCCTTGCCGTCCTTGGCCATCGCTCCGAGGTTCTCGGCAATCTGTCCGGTGGTGACCTGGCCGACGCCCAACTTCCGGATCAGTGGTGAGAGCCAGACGAAGGAGTTCCGGTCGCCCTGTGCGGTCTTGTGGGCGACGGTGGTCTCACGATGCCTGATCCATTCGGGCACGAGTTCACCGACGGTGATCTGCCCGGAGCGTGGGTCGATGCCGCCAGCGATGGAGGCAAGGAACCTTCGCTCGGCGGCCTCGGCCTCCTTCTTGGTGTCGAAGGTGGTGCGTCCAAGACCCGGCAGATACGATCCGTGCTGCTTGATCTGGACGCGCCACTTTCCATTAGGCCGCTTGTTGACGCTCATTGCTGACTCCCGCAAGCCGCTCAACCTCTGCGCGCGGATAGCGGCGAGTGGAGGGCGTCACGTAGATCGGCTCGACCGGTGACTTGCCCGCGTGGGCCAGACGGCAGAGCGTCGAGGAGGTCACCCCGAGCACTTCGGCGAGTTCGCGCTCGGTGTAGAACAGCCTCTCGGCGGTGGCTGTCGTCATGTCAGGCTCCTTCCGCGTGGTCGAGGCCGTCGATGGGTCGGGCCTCATAGGTGTCTCGGACGTACTGGCCATACCTGGAGTACGGGGCCAGGTGATAGGCGCGGAACCATTCGGCGGGCTGGCCAGGTTCCTGGATCAGCCCGATTCCGGGCTTGGCGACGGTCAACGCCTCAACGGTCGGAGCGTCGATGCCCTCGAAGACCATCCGGACGCCGTCCGCGTTGTCCATCCGCATAGCAATGCGACGCGAATACTGCGCACGATCCCCGCCACCCATCACGGTCGCGTCGGGCCGTTGGATGACGGTCACCACCGTGAATCCGGCCTTACGGGACTCGCGAAGCAAGCGCCCGGCGTCGGCAAGGATGCGCTTCTTGACGCTCGGACTTCCACGCGGGGCCAGAGAGCCCTCGGCTTCGGGGGCTGCGAGCAGCCCTGCGTACTCTTCGAGGATGACGACGATGGTCGGAGCGGCATGGCTTGCCTGCCACATGTCGATGCCATCAGGAAGCAGCGCGGCGATCCTCCGATCCATTAGGGCTACCGCGCGCTCCAATACCTCGGCGTGACGACTCATGTCCGAAGTCCCGAGCGCAATCCGTCCCGGGAACTCGTCGCGGTCGAAAGGTGCGAGGGTCAGCGATGACGGGTCGCATCCGATGATCTGCACGCGCGGGTCGGCGGCGATGGAGGCCAGCATCGCGTAGGTCAGCACCGTCTTACCGGAGCCGGTGGCGCCGACGACGAGGGTGTGGTGCTTGTGCGGCGTCCACGTCACCAGTCCGCCGGCCTGTAGGTGTCCGATTGACGGGTTCGGATGAAATTTCACGGCAATCACCCCGGCGGCGTCTCGGAGGTCAGGTCGACCGATGCGGAGGTTTCCAGCGGGTCGCGCTTGTAGATCGTCAGCAACACCGTTCCGGCACGCGGGCCTTTGTCGACGGTGACGACGGCCGCACGCAGGTGGCTCGTGATGGCATCGGCGGTCTTAGTGACGGCCTCGATGGTGATGCCATCGCGCACCCGAACGGTGGCGTCGTATCGGCGAAGGTGCCGGTGGTAGGTGGCGTCGGCGATCTGCGGATGACGCCGCTCAGTGACTTCCGTTCCGTCTGCTTTGGTTCGTCGGGTGGTGACCGTCACCTTGGCGCCGTCCCACACTCGTTGCAGCCGAAGCGAGAGGTAGATCGCGGCCCAGTGCAGCCACACCACAACACCTACGGCGACGACCAGAGCGGCGAGCGCGATGATGAGCCGACCCGCGAGCAGAGCCCGGAACGTGACGTACAGCGCGTCCAGGATGACGACAGCAGAGATGAGAACCTTTGCCCAGTAGGGCAGTTTGGTGTTCACTAGAGTTTCCTTCCCTGATGAAGGAGCGACGGGGGTCGAGTACCGTCGAAAAGTCATCGGCCCCCGTCACCCACAACCATCACGCCTTGACCGGCGCGTAGTTCTCCAGCGCGATCCCGACCCGAAGATCGAAGGCGTCCCGCTGGTTGGACACGTTCAGCACTGCTGCCCCAGCGCCCTCAAACACGACCCCGAGAGGCACCGCGTCCGGCAACTGAACCGGCGAAGTGATCTGCGCAGCGAACCTGTCCCCGGCAATCTCAACCGTGGCCTCGAAGCCGTACAACACCCGACCCTTCTCGTCGACCTGGGTGCGGTCCGTGCGCTGCCCGTTCTCGTACACCGCCTTCGCGCGGCTCTCGGTGGCCACGGGCACAAACTTGATCGACGCGCCCGGGTACTTGATGGAAATCCTGCTAGCCATGATGCACTTCCCTTCTAATGTAGGTACTCTCGCACTCTAATTTAGAGCGTCGGATGTGCGCAACAGGAACACGAGTGTGCCTTCTGGGCAGTAGCATGGCTCCGTGCCAAGGGTCAAGAAGAGTCTCGGAGATCCGACGATCGATCCGATCGCGCAGCAGATCGCTCTCAACATCACCTACGTCCGAATGCTGCTGGGGCTTCGGTACACAGACCTCGCAGTGCGAACCGACGGCGCCTTGTCTCCCCTCAGCGTCAGTCGCATCTGCCAGGGGAAGCGAACCGTACTCGCCGCTGAGTTAGTGGTCCTCGGAGAGGCTCTTGACATCGAGCCTGGGAACCTCACCAGAGCATGGCCAACCTATCAGGACGAGTCTCCATGGACATGGAGTCCCGCTGCTGTAGCTCCTGTTCAGCGCGGCCATCTACCTACAGAGAGCCGAATACTGCGGCAACTACGTCGCCAAGCGATCGGCGACTGGCAGACGGCGGCTGGGATGCTCCGCCCCGATTTGGTCAGCGACATCTTCTCAATCAACAACATGGCGGTGCGCGAGCCGAAGGTTCCTGAACGTGGGGACATAGAAGGCACGGCGCAGTTGCAGATGGCAGTCGCAAGCGTTCTAGCCGACCTCCTTGGACAGACTCTCAACCGCTGGACACGATGGCGATCTGAGGCCGAAGCCCTGTGGTCCTCACTCGCTCAGAGTGATCGGCGACCCACCGAGATTGCAACACGGCTCGAAGGATCCTTGGAACTGCAAGCCCAGTTTGAGCGTGATCACGCGCGATCGGTTGCTTACTACAACGAGCGACGGCAAGTCTCTGCCGATCTCCAAGGGCTACCGGAATACTGTCGACCGCCACACGCGGGGAAGATCTGGGAGCGCGAGGTTCTGACCGCTCTACAAGGCTTCAACGCAGAGGTGGCAGACCCGAACCCTTGGACATCCTTCGAGCGAGTCAGGCAGGCTGTGGTGGGAAGTAGTCTCAACCACCTAGTCTCCTGGGCCGAGCGAAACCCCCGTCTTGAGCCGCGCGGGTTTGGCGAGTTATGGACGCTCGAGCGCCGAAAAGTTCACATCGCCGAGGATGAGGATTAGTTGGAATGACCATGCTCCTCCTTCGCAATCGGGTTCTCTTTCGCCAAATGCTCACATCTGATGCGGTGACGAGGAGTTGCTGCTGCGATGCTCGGGAGGGTCGGTCGGGATCGTGGGCGCAAGCGGCGTTGTCAGTGGCTCCTGAGAGGATTCGTCCATGACTACGACAACCATCGGGCACGCCACGCTCGGCGAGGTGTTTACCCGTCGCTGGGTTGTGGACACGATTCTGGACTTGGTGGGGTACACGAGCGACATCGATCTGACCGACAAGGTTCTCATCGAGCCGTCGGTCGGGTCGGGAGCATTCCTGGCCCCGATCGTTGAGCGGCTGTGCGCGAGTGCCATTCGCCTCGGTGTGCCTTGGGAGGCGTTGGCGGGGGCGATCCACGGCTTTGACCTTCAGCCTCAGCATGTGGCCTCATCGCGAAGGTTGGCAGCGCTGGCGCTTGAGGCCAACGGCGCCTCAGAGCCAACGGCGGCCTGGCTGGCGTCGTCGTGGATCAAGACGCAGGATTACTTGCTTGATGAGTCGGCTCCACAAACTGACTTCGTCGTCGGCAACCCTCCCTACATCCGCTCTGACGACCTCGACGATGGGCTCGAAGCGCGGTACCGAGCCCGCTGGCGAACCATGAAGGGCCGCTCCGACATCTTCATTGGGTTCTACGAGCGGTCACTCGCACTCCTGCGACCGGGCGGGCACCTTGGCTTCATCTGTGCTGACCGATGGATGCGAAACCAGTACGGCGCGCCACTGCGGGAACTTGTGGGCAGGTGCTACTCGATCGACGCCATTTGGCAGATGCACGACGTCGACGCGTTCGAAGCCGAAGTATCCGCATATCCAGCAATCACGATCCTCTCTCGACAGCGACAGGGCGTTGTCGCCGTCATAGACACCACCGCTGAGTTCGGAGAGTCAGGAGCCAGCCAGGCAGCAGCTTTCTCACGTTCGTCAGAGACCGAGGGCTCGGGAGACGGATGGACCGGGACGCAGCTTCCTCAGTGGTTCACCGGCCCTGACCTCTGGCCCGCTGGAGGCCCGCACCGGATTCAGTTGCTGGAGGACTTGGCCCAGCGCTTCCCGACGTTGGAAGAGACAGGGGTCGACACCAAGATCTCAATCGGCGTCGCGACTGGTGCAGACAAGGCCTACATCGTGACGCCAGACGCCGATGTAGAGCCTGATCGTTTACTGCCAATGGTGTCGGCGCGCGACATTCGCTCGGGACGCCTAGAGACGCCGAGCAGAGTAATGATTAACCCATGGGATGACAACGGGCATCTCGTGAACCTCGACAACTATCCGAGAATGCGTAAGACGCTGGCCGCCCACCCAGCAGTAATCAAGCGGTTTGTCGCGCGCAGGAACCCCGGCGCGTGGCACAGGACGATTGACAAGGTGCATCCTGGGCTGAAGGACCGACCGAAGCTGTTGCTCCAGGACATGAAGGCACAGATCACCCCGGTGCTAGAACCAGGCGGCTTCTACCCTCACCACAATCTGTACTACATAACCTCAAGCGGCTGGGATCTTGAGGTGCTTGGCGGGCTGCTCCTGTCGAGAATCGCTCAGGCGTTTATCGAGGCCTACGGCGTCAAGATGCGAGGTGGCACCCTGCGTTTCCAGGCTCAGTATCTGCGAAAGATTAGGGTTCCAGCGCCGGAGATGTTGAGCGGCGAGGTCGCCGACCGGCTGCGGAAGGCGTACCGAGCCAGTGACCGCGACGCGGCGACACGAGCATCCGAGGTTGCCTACGGCCTGGCAGAGGGAACCTACTAGGATAGCCGGATGGCTGTTGACTTCAACTGGGACCCTTTCATCAGAGCCTCGTGGCAGGCCCGCGAGGACCAAGCCAACAGACAGCACGCGAGCGGCCGCAGTGACGCTGGCACCAGGGGGGCCGTCACCGGAGGTGGGCACCTAAACGCGCTTCAAGGAGCAATCGCTGATCTGTTCCGCAACGCACCAGGTATCGATCTTGATGTTCGATCCCGGAAGGGTGACCAGACGAGAACCCTTCCCGGCTACTTCAGGCCGACCAAGGACTGGGACATCGTGGTGCTTCATCGCGGAGTCTTGGTGGCCGCGATCGAGTTGAAAAGTCAGAGCGGGAGCTTCGGAAACAACTTCAACAACAGAACCGAAGAAGCAATAGGCAACGCCGTCGACCTCAGAGCAGCGTTCGAGCACAACGGGCTTGGCATCATTCGCCCCTGGCTTGGATTCGTGATGGTTCTCGAAGCCGCAGAGAGCTCAACGACAGCTCGACGCATTGGGACTGCGGCGTTCCCGACAGATCCAGCTTTTGGCGAGACCAGCTACCTAGATCGCTACCGGATCCTGATGAGAAGGCTTCTCGACGAGGGCCAGTACGACGCTGGGGCGATCGTCGCCTCAGTCAAGGGGCAGGGCATCACGCAGGACCCGAAGGACGACCTATCGCTCCCCAAGTTCGCTGAGGCGGTTCACGCTCGCATCGAAGCCATCCGGCAAGGATGATCTCCAAATTGACCTGCTAGCAGCAGTGCTGGTAACACATCAGTTATAGATCTTCGCGAATATTCCTCGGAGCTCCTGGACTACGGCGCCTGCTTTGTCGCCGTGAAGTTCGCGCAGAGCCTCAAGGCTCGTCGTGTTCTCGCAGAATTTCATGGCTGCCTCGACCTTGCTGCTGCTACTCGCATTTGTTGGGCAGTACGCCTCAAGGTCCCCCAGACGTAGAACGAACACACTCTCCTCAGCGAGAACTGAAATGACGGCGTCGCGCGCAGAGGTGATCTCTTGCGAAGATGGGGACTTGAGCTCTTCGAGCTTTAGATCGGCATCGCCGATGGCGAAGAGTTCGCTCAGCGTCTCGTCTAGGCGGTCGGCAACATCGCTGCTTGGAGTCTTGCGCCAATCAGACAGATGGGACTGTGCTGAGTGCCACAATTCTTTGGCGGTGCGGCGGCCCGTGATCTTCCGCACAGCCGCACTGTTTGGTTCGCCCACAGTAGTGATCGCCCTGGTGGTCAGGTCCATCAGTTTTGAGTGCAGGCATCTGGTGTTTTCGTCTTGGGTCAGATGCTCAAAGCCGCGTACGAGGGCATCTAGATCGGCGATGACGTGGATCGGGATCTTGAAGATGGAAAAGAACTCCCTGTAGCGTTTGATGTTCCCCTTGCCGTCGGTCTTGACGAACATGATGTTCTTCTCTACGTCGTCCCAGTTCTGCTCAATCAGTCGCGCCAGGTGTGGGTAGGTAAAGGTGTCGCTGTCGCCTTCGACTAGGACGACACTCTGCGCGAAGAATGCTGCCTCGTTATTCTCATGCTGCACAATCTGGTAGGCATCCCGATGATTGATCGTAAGGTCAACGGGGTGTGCCGACACTCCGTCGCCGGTCTTCTGGAGTCGCGCGAAGCCCTTCGTTCCTGGGCGGAAGAACCCCGGAGAGTGGGTTGTGACTACCACCTGGTGCTCCTCCGAGAAAGCACGCAATGCTTCCATCAACTGACGCTGCGCCCGGGGATGCAGGTAGAGTTCCGGCTCCTCGAAGAGCAGGACGTAAGAGGGGCGCGGGGACTCTGACCGCGTCGCCTCATCGCTCAGGCCGCTGCTGCGGATGCTGGCGTACGCTCGAAGCAGGGCGAATAGGACGGTCCGTTTGAGGCCGTCGCCTTTGCTGGAAATGGAACCATCGTGCCCATCGTCAACGCGCAGTTCAGCGCTGGAAAGTAACATGGAGAGCGTAGGTGCGGGCACGTCCATACGGAGAGAGATGCCGGGAAAACTCGCCAGGACGAACTTCTCGATCGTTGATTCGATGTGTCGAACTGCCTCGAGTCGGTTGTCGACTTCGAACCCATCGTCCGTCAAGTATCTGTTGAGTTTCTGATGAACGGAGCGGAATTGATCGTGGATGTCGCCAAATTGGTCCTCTACCTCGTTAAAGAGCAGCTCAAGGAGTTTGCTGAAGGCTGACGCTCCGGTCGGCTTGGCCTCTACGGAGGCGTCCTTCACGGCTTCGATGTAGATCACGGATGGGAGGAGTGGCTTGACGGCCTGTGCGATGCCCGTTGGGTACGCGGTTGGGGTCTCCTCTAGCTCCTCGGGTGGAATTCGCTTTATCAGTTCCGCCCACGCGTCTTTGACATCCTGCTGAGTCGGCGTTGTGGGTAGCAACGCATCTATCGATGGCTGCAACTCGACGACAGCTTGACGGAGTTGAGCCCCCTTCTTTCCCTTGATGACTGAAGTAAGGACTTCTTGACTCCATGCTTGGTCTCGCGGGCTGAGTGCCAAGTACTTGGAATCGGCTCTCCCACCGAACTCCTGCGCGCGAACGACTGTAAGTGTGCCATCTCTGAGCATGCTGCGGACACGGTCTCGATGCGCTTCGCCCACTCGTCGAAGGTCATCTTCACCGATCCCCTCAATGCGCAGTTCCACGCTCGCCGGGAGTTTCGGATCTCGGAAATCTTCATCGCCAAGCTTCTTGTCTTCTAGTACGTACTGAACCGCATGGAGCACGGATGACTTGCCAGCGTTGTTCTCGCCAATGAGGCACCCCAGTTGGGGTAGGGGGAGCTCGGTGACGCTGTGAGCCCGGAAGTTCTCGATCCTGACATGAGTGAGGCGCATGCGAACACCCTATGGCACTGACTGACCCCCGAACTGGCTGGAATCGGAGTAATCCCCGAAGTTTCTTTACTAGTTCAAGGGGCCGCCCTGCGGGCGGCCCTGCCTGACCGCGTTGTCGCTTCGCGCCAGCAGTCGGGCCGCATCAGGTCGCTAGAACAGGTGGAAACCTGAGGATCATCGAGCCGCATCCACCATCAGCGGCACTTCTGAGCGTCAGGATGAACGAAGATGGCAGATCGCATCGTCGATTTGCTCGTCTCGACTGTCGTCGGGCATGGCGAAGCGGCGACGTTCTCAGCTGACCGACGCCGTCGGGTGATCGCTAGAACAGACTCGCCTCGGCAGGCGGCGCGTTAGCCGACACGGCGATCCATGAACCGGCTAGCGGCTGGCCCGACAGCAGGCAGCGCGCTCGAACAGCATTGCCGAATCGGCGCCAGCCGGGATCGTTCGTCTTTGAGTTCGCTGCCGCCCATTCGATCCGGTGCTCACGTTGAGCCTTGCGGGTGAGTCCCGTCAGCGACCAGGCCCGTTTTCCGCGTGATTGGGAGACGAC
>WQZL01000012.1 GCA_009780755.1 Promicromonosporaceae bacterium
ACCGCCGGAGCGTTCATTGCCAACCATGCCAGTGGCGTGGGCAATGCCAACGGAGGCTCCAACCAGCGCGAGCGCCGCCGCCGCACCGATCAGGCCGCCTACTAGGCCCTTGTTCCCTCGCCATCGGGTCGCTTTTTCGGGCGTCTCAGCGGCGGGCATAACATCCGGAGCTTCACCGGCGGGCGAAACTGCCGCAACATCCGCTTCGGATGCTGACTGGACGGTTGCGTCTTGGGGGTCAAGTTCGATGGTGTCGTCGGGCTGGAGGTTGGATTGGTTGTCGGTCATGATTTCCTCACGCAGTTGGTTTTGGCGGCTCTTGGTGGCCGCGCTACGCGCAACGATGCCCGATCAACCTGATCTACTGATTGGCTTCGCCTGTGAGTTTCCTGATAGTCCCTTGCCCGCTTGATCTGCCCCTCCGGTCATTGAGCCTGTCGAAACCGCCCACACGACGAAATAGTTTCGACACGGCCCTAGCGGGCCTACTCAACCAGCCGAACCAACCCGGTGGTTGAGCGTTTCGACATGGTCGCTGCGCGCCCTCCGGTGGTTGAGTAGCGAGCGCCAGCGAGCGTGTCGAAACCACCTATTGGCGGGGCGCGAGCGGCAGGGTGATGCGGATGGTTAGACCGCCGCCTGGGGTGGGCAGGGCGCAGATCGTGCCGTCATGAGCCTGCACGATAGCGGCGACTATCGCCAGGCCCAACCCGGCCCCACCGCTGGCGCGGGTGCGGGAGGGGTCGGCCCGATAGAAGCGGTCAAAGATCAGCTCTAGCTGTTCGCCGGTGACGCCCGGCCCGTGGTCGCGCACCTCTAGCCAAGCGTCGAACGGGGCAACGGCATCGATCAACCCGACGGCTATCTCGACCGGGGAACCGGACGGGGTGTGCCGGGCCACATTCCCAATTAGGTTGGTTAACACCTGTCGCAGTCGGTCGGCATCGCCATTTACGGCGATTAAACCCGCGCCATCTTGAACCTGCTGAAGAGTTGAAATCACCTCAACCTCGCGGGTTGGGTCGAGCGCCCGCAGATCGGCGGCGGCGTCAGCGGCCAGAGCGGTCAGGTTCACGGGGGCAAAGGCGGCTCGGGCGCCCTCATCTAGTCGCGTGAGCGTTAGCAGATCCTCGACCAGCCCACCCAGGCGGGTGGCCGAATCTTCGATGCGGGCAAAGGTTTCGCTCACGGCCTCGTTGGGCACCCCACCGAGGCGGTAAAGCTCCGCATAACCGCGGATGGCGGCGAGCGGGGTGCGAAGCTCATGGGAGGCGTCGGCCGCGAACGAACGCGTGCGAGCCTCGCTGGCCGAGCGGGCCGCAAATGCCCGTTCGATCTGGGCAAGCATCGCGTTTAGCGACGCGGTGAGCGAGCCAACCTCCGTGCCCGCCGGGGCGGCGGCGATGCGCTGGGTTAGATCGCCGGCGGCAATCTCGGCGGCGGTGGTCTCGATCTGTGTCAGCGGGCGCAGCGACCGTCGCACCAGCATCCGGGCCGCTATTCCCCCGGCAGTGATGGTACCGAGGCCGATCACCAGCATCGTCCGGGCAAGCATTCTGCCCGCCTGGCGAGCGTCGGTCAGCGGGAGGGCGACGGCAACCAACCCCTCCTGCCTGGCACCGTCACCAAAATGGTGGCCCGGTGAGCGGAAGGTCACCTCCGCGACCACCACCCGCCAGCGCGTCGGCGAGGTGCCGCCGATGCTGGGCACGGTGAATGGTTCACCCCGTTTCGCGGCGGCGAAGGTTGAGGTCAGGGACGGCAGCTGCGGCTCGCCGTGCAGCTCGACGGTGGTTGGCCACGACGAGACGATGGTTTCTGCGGAGTCGATCAGGCGAATTGTCACGTGGTAGTCGGAGGGAGAGGTGGCCGGGCCGATCACCTCCTGCAATGCGGAGGTGTCGCCGATGGTGCGGGCAAGTTGCGCGTCTACCTGGCCCATGAAGTAGCGGGATACCACCGCGTGGGTCATCAGGGCGGTCACTCCAAGGCCAACGATCAGCACCACTACGATGATCGCCACCAGACGTATCCGCAGCGGGAGGCGTGACCACCTGTTGGGGGGCTGCTCGCTTCGCGCCGGATGGCTAAGCGGATCGAGAACAAACAGGTCTGCCTCGCTCATGGTATCGGCGCCTTCATCAGATAGCCGACACCGCGTTTGGTGTAGATGAGCGGGTCACGACCCGCGTCGATCTTGCGGCGCAGGTAGGAGATGTAGGACTCGACAATGTTCGCGTCCCCGCGGAAGTCATACTGCCAGACGTGATCGAGAATCTGCGCCTTGGAGAGTACCCGGCCGGCGTTAAGCATCAGGTAGCGCAGCAACTTGTACTCGGTCAACGAGAGATCGATCTCTACCCCGGCCCGACGCACCTCGTGGGAATCCTCATCGAGTTCCAGATCACCGACGCGCAGCAGCCCGCCATCGTCGTTGTCGAAGGCTCCGTTGGTGCGGCGTAACACGGCCCGGATGCGGGCGACAATCTCTTCCAGGGAGAAGGGCTTGGTCACGTAGTCGTCGCCGCCGACGGTTAAACCGGTAACCTTGTCGCTGGTGTCGTCGCGGGCGGTGAGGAAGACCACCGGGGTGAAGCGGCCCGCATCGCGCAGGCGACGAGTGACGGTGAAGCCGGTCATGTCGGGCAGCATCACGTCAAGCACGATCAGGTCTGGGTCGGTTTCCGCGATCAGGGTTAGGGCGGAGTTGCCATCGGTGGCCGCGTGCACCTCAAAGCCCGCAAATCGCAGCGAGGTGGCGAGTAGTTCGCGGATATTCGGCTCATCGTCCACCACAACGAGCCGCGCCTCGGGCAATGCAGACGATGACATTCTCTAATTCTTGCCTGGTTTCCTGAGAATTGCCTGAGAGACACCTGCGCCGCCACCTCGGATGGTTAGACCCAGCTGGTTGAGTAGCGAGGCACGAGCGCGTCGAAGCCACCACACCGCCGTTTCGATGGTTTCGACACAGTCGCTGCGCTCCTTACTCAACCATCCGTTCCCGTGGATTGAGTAAGGCAGGATGACGTGGGATCAGCGTCCGCCTGCGGGAGTTTCTGGGTAGGCGATAGGCTCCTTGCCTTGCTCGATGGCGGCCTCGGCGCGGCGAATCAGCACATCTGGGCGTCGTTCGTCGCGCTGTGCCAGGGCTTCGGCCTGTTGTTCAGGGGTGAGGTGATCGAGGTAGAGCATGCCCAGTAGGTGCTGGGTCTCGTGGATGAAGCAGCGGGCCAGGTAGCCCGTGGCGGTAAGCTCGATGGGCTTACCAAACACATCAAACCCGCAGATGGTGGCGCCACCGGGGCGGGCCAGCTCCATGTGCGCGCCGGGCACCGATAGACACCCCTCGCCCGTAACCTCGGGTTTCGCCGCGTCATCGATGGTGAGTACCGGGTTGATTACCGCGCCGACGTGCCGATCATCGTCATCGTCTACGAGGTCGTAAACGAATACCTGAAGCGGCACACCCACCTGCACGGCGGCCAGGCCCACGCCCTCGGCCACATCCATGCTGGCGAACATGTCATCGACCAGGGTGAGGAGTTCTGGGGTGCCGAACTCGGTGACATCGGCGGCGCGCTCATGCAGCACCAACTCACCAACTTCGGTGATGCGCAGCGCCCGACCACGCTGGCTCTGGTGGGCAAAATCGGGGAAGTTCATAACCTTCTGGCCGAGCCAGTACGTGCGAGGCCGCCGCATCTTGATTCGAGGCATGGCTAAGAGCGTAGTCGGGGAACGGGGGAGAATCAGAGCATGAACGCGCTGACGGGGCTTGGAGTTCAACCACCGCGGTGAGGTTTACGACTGATCTACAGGCTTAGTCCAACTAGGACGGGTTCGGGTTTTAGGGTGATGTTGAAGCGGGCCTGGACGCCGTCGCGGATGGTGCGGGCCAACGCGATCACGTCGGCGGCGGTGGCGCTACCTCGGTTGGTAAGGGCGAGGGTGTGCCTGGTAGACAGCGTGACCGGGCTGGCCGATGCGCCGCCGCTGGCTCCGTCGATGCCGTATCCCTTGGCGAATCCTGCCTGTTCGATGAGCCAGGCCGCGCTGGTCTTGATAACCGTCGGGTCTATCTCGGTGCGGAAGATGCCGTGCGCGGATGCCGCGATTGGGGCGCGCACCGGATATCGGGGCGCATTGGCCGGGAGCAGCCCGCCTGGTTCCGCCGCCGATGTCGGCAGCACCGGGTTGGTGAAAAATGAACCTGCCGACCAGCGGTCGTGGTCAGGGTCTTTGGACGCGTCAACCAGCATTCCCTTGGCGGCTCGCAGTTCTAGCACTGCGGCCCGCACTTGCGTCTGCGGCGCTCGTTGTTGTACCTCAACGCCAAGAGTGCGGGCGAGTTCGGCGTATGCGATGGGTGCCGAAACATCGGCCCGCCGCAGTTGGAACGACACATCGAGTACCACATACCGTGGCGTGGGATGCCAGGTGTAGTCGAGCATCGACTGCTTCAGCAGCGAGGTGCGGTAGCCGAGAGCCAGGTCGCCAAGGGCGAAGGTGCGGATGCAGCGCTCGTGGCGATCCCAGGTACGCACCTTGGACAGCACGTTCGATACCTCGGCTCCGTAAGCGCCAATGTTCTGCACGGGGGCCGCGCCCACGGTGCCAGAAATGCCGGATAGCGCCTCCAGGCCGCTCCATCGCTCGGCTACGGCGGTGGCCACAAGGTCATCCCAACCATGCCCGGCGACAACGGTGATGGATGCACCCGAACAGGCATCCACGGAGTCGCAGGTGATGCCGGAGCGGGCATCACGCAGCACCAGCCCGTCGAAGCCAGCGTCGGAAACCACCAGGTTGGAGCCGCCGCCGATCACCAGCAGCGGCATGCCCGCATCGTCGGCCGCGTAGATGGCGTCGATAAACTCGGCCTCTGTGGTGGCCGCAACGTACTCCCGAGCAGCCCCGCCCACCCGCAAGGTAGTCAACTCGGCCAACTGCGGCGAAACAGCATTCACATCCACCCTTCCACCCTACCTACTCCCCTTACCTCCGAACGGGAGGTTACCCTCTGTTTTCCCACCTAAAACGCGGGGTAACCTCCCCTTCGGCGGGGTTTTAGGCCGGGTGGCGGGGCGGGCGGGCTACGCTGGCGGCGGCTAGGCCCAGGGCGATGGGGAGGGCGATCACGAGTAGGGCGGGGCGAGTGCCGAAGTGGTCGCCGAGGAAACCGATCAGCAGCGGCCCGAAGAAGAAGGCCGAGTAGCCGATGGTCGCCACCACGGAGACCCGCATTGCCGCCCGGCGCGGGTCGTCGGATGCGGCCGACATGCCCAGGGGGAAGCCGAGCGCGGCGGCGGCTCCCCAGATTAGCGAGGCCGTCATTGCCAGCCACAGCCACGGGGCGAACACGAACAGGCCCACCCCGATCAGCGCGGCCACCGACCCGGTTCGCAGCACCGCCACTCGCCCAAAGCGATCTACCAGCCATGTGCCCACGAATCGGGTGACCGTCATGCCGATCAGGAACATGGTCAGGCCGAAGGCGGCCGTGCCCTCCGATGTCTCGAAGCCGTCAACAAGGGCCATCGCGGTCCAGTCGTTTGCGGCACCCTCGGTGAGCGCGGCGGCCATCACCACCAGGCCCAGCAGCAGCGTGCGCGACTCGCGCCAGGCCGATGCCGCGCCGCGCAGGCCGGTGGCGGTATCCGCGCTTTGCAATGCGGGGAGGGGCTTAGGAGGCGCTGGGACTGGGTCCTTCGACTCGCTAACGCTCGCGCAGGATGACGGAGAGGGGGCGCTGGCGCAAGGTGAAGGAGGGGTGACGCTGACGCAGGCTGAAGGAGGGGGAACGCTGACGCAGGATGAGGTGAGGGTGGGTTCGGCCGGGTCTACCCCTCCCGGTGGTTGAGTAGCGAGCGCCAGCGAGCGTGTCGAAACCACACCCATAGCGGCATCAGCTTCGACCAGCTCAGCCACCGGGGATTGTTCATCCGCCGCCAGCAGTGCTGCCGCAACGGTCTCGGAGGCGTCCAGCGGGTTGGCCGACAAGAAGCCGCGCACACAAAACAGCGCTGCCGCCGTCGTGACAATCACGACGCTACCAAGGTGCCACCCAAAACCGACGTCCCACCCGGCCAGCAGGCCACCGAAGGCCGCAGCGACAACGGTGCCCAGGGAAAACCCGGCATGTAGGCGGGGCATGATCGATCGGCCAAGATGACGTTCTACGAGCGCGCCCTCGACGTTCATGGCGGCGTCCCAGATGCCGTTGCCGGCGTTGAAGCAGGCCAGGCCAACCGCGGCCAGCCACGGCGTCGCGGTCTCAATGCCGGCGGCGAGTAGCCCATAGCCGCCCAAGGCGAATACCGCACAGGTTGCCACCGTGCGGGCCGTACCAAGCCGGGCGGTGACCACGCCCGCCAAGGGCATTGCCGGGCCGGTGCCGACAAAGCCGATCAGCAGCAGCACGCCCATCTGCCCGTCGGTAAAACCAAGCGCCTCCCTGGCGGCCGGAAGCCGAGAAATCCAGGTGGCCAGATTGACCCCGGCCACGAAGAACACCCCCAACACGCACCATTTGGCGCGTCGAACGGCGACCGCTGACGGCGCGGCAGGCAATAAAGGCATTAATCAATAATCGCGGATCGCCCCGGCTCGGCCAAATCGTTTCGACCACATCTCCAGCCGTGTCCAGCGGGTTTTCGCAGACCAAATCGAGGAGACCGTACTCAAGGCTCGTGCCTGGCACAATCAAAGCCGGTAGTTGGGCGTCCAGCATGGTGGCGACGCGGGTAGGCTCACGTTCTACGCGTCGAGCGACGCGGCAACAAAGGAGATGTGCAATGCCCCGTTCGGCCAGCGACCGCCCCACACTTGCGTTGGTGGCGCAGCGCGCGGGCGTCTCCGTGTCCACCGCCTCGCTGGCGTTCTCCGGGGCTGGCCCTATCACCTCCGAAACCCGTGATCGCGTGCTGGCCGCCGCGACCGAACTTGGCTACCACGGCCCAAACCCGCTGGGGCGACAGCTGCGTTCGGGGCGCTGCGGCATCGTCGGCGTCGTACTCGGCGACAATCCCGGTCGCGCCTTTCGCGATCCCGTCTCCATTCGGGTACTCGATGGGCTGATGGAGGTACTTGGCGAACACCGGCTCGGCGTGCTGCTGATTCCCGGCAACCAGCCGCAGAGCATCGCCCCGCTCGACCCGCTGGTGGCCTCGGCTGCGATGGATGTGGCCGTGTTGATCTGGGGTGCGCTTCCTGATGACCCTAATCTTGCGGCTCTTGGACGGCGTGGCGTGCCCGTCGTTTTGTGTGGCGAGCAGACGCTGCCGGGTGTTCCGGTGGTGCGGATCGACGACCGCGCCGGGGCCGCCGAGGCCGTCCGACACCTAACCGAGTTGGGGCACACGCGCATTGCTGAGATCACGCTGCCGCTCGATGTTTGGGGGGCGCACTCCGGGGTGGTCACTGCCGCCCGGATTGCGGAGGCGACCGTGATGGTGACTGTCGCTCGTCTTGCTGGATTCCGCGATGTGATCGAACCCGTGATTACCTGGGAGGCGTCCGCCTCCTTCGTAGAACACGGACGGGAGGCCGCGCTCTCGATTCTGGGCGAATGGGTGCCTGCCTCGCAGCGACCGACGGCAATCTTTGCGCAGACGGATCAGCTGGCCGCCGGGGCCGTGATTGCGGCGCGAGAGTTGGGGTTACGCGTGCCAGAAGATGTGTCCATCGTCGGCTTCGACGGCCTTGACCTGCCCTGGCTCTCCCCCGACGTACTCACGTCGGTACATCAACCCCTCCGAGCCAAGGGCGTCGCGATGGGTCAGGCCGTAGTTGGTCTGCTCGCCGGGGAGGAGCCGCAGGTAGTAACCCTGCCAACCCAACTAATCGAGGGCACAACAACGACGAAGGCCGAAGGCTGAGCCGAGCTTGCTCGTGTTCAGCTGAGGTCGAGGAGTTGTTGTTGACGAGCGAAGCGAGGAACACAACTTAGACGAAGACCGAACACTGAGCCGAGCTTGCTCGTGCTCAGCTGAGGCCAAGGAGTTGCGGGAGCGGTTACCGTGTCTCGCGGTGGGCGGTGTGCTTGCCGCAGCGCGGGCAGAACTTTTGCAACTCCATGCGGTCTGGGTTGTTGCGGCGGTTCTTCTTGGTGATGTAGTTGCGCTCCTTGCAGTCCACGCAGGCCATCGTGATCTTGGGGCGGATATCTACCGACTTGGCAGCCATGATAAGGACCTCTCCTTGGCCCGTCGCCGGGCCGTAACGTTTGTTGGTGCAGAATTTTGTTTTCGACTGCAACCGGCGCAGCAGTCTACGTCACTCCAGCGGATGCTTCAATAACGAAGTATGCAAAGGCCGCTGGACCTCGACGGAGTGGTTGGGCCGGACTGGAACCGCCCCCAGCCGCGGGCGGCGACGGTTCCAGCAGGCTCAATCGCTAAAAAGAACGTCAGGCAGCGCTGTCTTCGGTCAGCCTTTGCGTGCGGGATGGGTCAACGGGGATGCCCGGACCCATCGTGGTCGAGATGGTCACCTTGGTTAAGTAGCGACCCTTCGATGCCGAAGGCTTCAGACGCAGCACCTCTTCGAGAGCGGCGGCGTAGTTCTCCACCAGCTGCACGTCGGTGAACGAGGTTTTGCCGATGATGAAGTGCAGGTTGGCATGCTTGTCAACACGGAAGGCGATCTTGCCGCCCTTGATGTCGCTGATGGCCTTGGCTACGTCCATCGTGACGGTGCCGGTCTTCGGGTTCGGCATCAGGCCGCGGGGGCCAAGCACCTTACCGAGACGACCAACCTTGCCCATCAGGTTCGGGGTGGCCACAGCCACATCGAAGTCGGTGAAGCCACCGGCCACCTTCTCGATCAACTCGTCGCCACCGACGATGTCCGCGCCAGCCTCTTCGGCCTCGGCGGCCTTGGGGCCTTCGGCGAAGACGAGTACGCGAGCGGTCTTGCCGGTGCCGTGTGGCAGGTTGACGGTGCCGCGCACCATCTGGTCCGCCTTGCGGGGATCGACGCCGAGGCGCATGGCGACCTCAACGGTGGAATCGAACTTGGTGGTCGAGGTTTCCTTGGCCAAGCGGACGGCGTCCAGCGGGGCGTATAGCTCGGTGCGGTCGATCTTCTCGGCTACCTTGCGGTATCCCTTGGCAAACTTTGCCATGTTTCTTTCCTTTCGTGGTCGTAGCGGGAGGTATTTCCCTGCCACATGTTTCTTCTGTCATCCGGCACGGAATGAGCGGAGTCGCCGGACTCAGAGTTAGCGGTAACCGCCGGGTCTAGGTTCTGCGACTCGCTTCGCTCGCGCAGAATGACGTACCGGGTCAGCCGGTGACAGTGATGCCCATAGAGCGGGCGGTACCGGCGACGATCTTCGCGGCAGCGTCGATGTCGTTGGCGTTGAGGTCTTCCATCTTGGTCTGGGCAATGGCCTTGGCCTGGTCCAGCGTGATGGAACCCACCTTGACGGTGTGCGGCGTGGCGGAACCCTTCTGCAAACCAGCGGCCTTCTTAATCAGCTCGGCGGCGGGCGGTGTCTTGGTGATGAAGGTAAAGGAACGGTCCTCGTAGACCGTGATCTCCACCGGGATGACGTTGCCGCGCTGCGACTCGGTGGCCGCGTTGTACGCCTTGCAGAACTCCATGATGTTCACGCCGTGCTGACCGAGCGCGGGGCCGATCGGCGGAGCGGGCGTGGCGGCACCGGCGTTGATCTGCAACTTAATCATGCCAGCGACTTTTTTACTCTTGGGAGGCATGTGCCTTCCCCTTTCTATATCGGTGGGCCGACGCTAACGAGCGATGACCCGGTTGCGGATTCCTATTGTCAGCCTGCGGCCGCGCAGCGGAGCGCAGAATGACGTGGACTGATTGCGGCGTCCGATCAAATCTTTGCGACCTGATCGAACCCCAACTCGACCGGGGTTTCCCGGCCAAAGATGGAGACGAGAACCTTGAGCTTGCGGGCCTCGACGTTGATTTCGGAGATGGTGGCGGGCAGCGTATCGAAGGGGCCGTCGGTGACGGTGACGGACTCGCCCACCTCGAAGTCAACGATGATCTCGCCTCCGCGACCCTTGACCGCCGTGGAAGTCTTGCCGGGGGCGGCTGCGGGCTGCTCAACCTCGTGGGCGAGCATGGATACCACCTCGTCGATGGACAGCGGCAGCGGTTGATGCGTGTGGCCCACGAAGCCGGTGACGCCGGGCGTGTGTCGCACGGCATTCCAGACGGCGTTGCGGGTCTCGTCATCCAGCACGGGACTCATGTCCATGCGCACCAGCACGTAGCCGGGGATGCGAACGCGCTCGACGATCTTCTTCTGCGCGTTCTTGATCTCGGTCACCTTCTCCGTGGGGACCCTGATGTCGTAGATGTAGTCCTCCATGTTCAGCGTCTGGATGCGCGTCTCCAGGTTGGCCTTGACCCGCTTTTCATAGCCGGCATAGGAGTGGATCACGTACCAGTCGCCCGGCAGCGCCCTTAGGGAGCGCTTCAGCGTGGCCACGGGATCAATCACCTCGGGTTCAATGTCCCCGTCGGCGTCTTCAGTGGGCAGGACGATCTCATCTACGGCGGGGGCGATGGTCTCGGCGGACACGGGAGAACCTGCTTTCGCTTTGCTGGTGGTGGGACTGTTAACGGCGTCGCTCAGCCGAGCAGGTGGAAGACGCCCAGGCCGATGAGGTAGTCGAGTAGGCCGATGAACGCCATCACGATGAGGACGAAGACGAGTACGACACCGGTGAGTTTAAGCAGCTCGGCGCGGCTCGGGGAGACGACCTTCTTGAGTTCGGCGATTACCTGGCGCACGAACAACGCGATGCGACCAAAGAAGCCCAACTGATCCTTGGACTTAGGCGCCTTCTTCTTGGCCGCCGGGGCGGCTGCGGTTTCGCTCACTGAACACTTTCCTCTTGGCTCTAGCGGATACATACAACGTGTGCAGGGTAGACAGGACTCGAACCTGCAACCTACGGTTTTGGAGACCGTTGCGCTGCCAATTGCGCCACTACCCTTCAACGGCCAACTTCCAGCTTCGGAGCTGTTTCAGGCACCCCTCAGCATGATGGAAGTCAACCACCGGCCCCCTACTCTACTTCAAGCAGTGCCCCAGGTCGAACTCACCTCTTGATCCGTCATCCTGCGCGGAGCGACGAAGGAGCAGAGTCGCAGGACCTAGGTCTGACGATTACCGATGAGTCTGGGTTCTGCGACTCGCTTCGCTCCCGCAGAATGACGGACTAGCGCTAGACCCCTTCGGCTTTTTGAGGGCGGGAGAGCAGGGCCGGACCTAATTGATCCACCGACATTTGCCCGGTTACCACCGCCACCACCCCGGCGGTGATGGGCATCTCGACCTCGTGTTTGTGGGCGAGGGCCAGCACCGATTGCGAGGTTTTGACGCCCTCGGCGGTGCCGCCGGTCGCGGCCAGCGCCTCATCCAACGTCATCCCCTTACCCAGATGATGCCCGAGCGTGTTGTTGCGGCTTAGCGGGGAGGCGCAGGTGGCGACCAGGTCACCCATTCCGGCCAGGCCCGCGAAGGTGTCGGGCCGGGCGCCAAGCGCCAGCCCCAGGCGGGTGAGTTCAACCAGGCCACGAGTGATTAGCGTCGCCGAGGTGTTCCAGGAATACCCCAGCCCCTGCGCGATGCCCACGCCGAGCGCGATCACGTTTTTGACCGCGCCGCTTAGCTCGACACCCACCACATCGTCGTTGGTGTAAGGGCGAAAGTATGGCGAGGCGCAGGCGCGAGCCACGAAACCAGCCGTCTCCACGCTGGCCGACGCCACCACGGTAGCCGTTGGCTGTTCCCCGGCGATTTCGCGGGCCAGGTTCGGGCCGCTGATAACCGCGATTTGCTCTAGGTCAAGGCTAAGTACCTCGCGGGCCACCTCGCTCATCAGCTTCCCGGATGTCAACTCGACGCCCTTCATCAGCTAGGCGATGATGGCTTCGGGGGCGAAAAATTGCGCCATTGGGGTCAATGTAGCCCGCGCCACCTGCGAGGGAATCGCCACCACCACCAGTTCAGCGTCGCTTAGCGCCACGGCCGGGTCCGACGTGCCGATGATGGTGGCGGGCAGGGTAAAGCCAGGCAGGAATCGTTCGTTTGTGTGGCTTGCGTTTACTTCCGTAGCCACCTCTGCTTCGCGACTCCACAATCGCACGGCGCAGCCCGCATCGGCCAGCACCTTGGCGAAGGTGGTGCCCCAGGCGCCCGCGCCCAGCACGGTGGCCCGAATAGCGTTTGTAGTGTTCATGGGCGCTCCAGGGGTGGGTAGTGCTTCTGCTTCTTCTTGTATTCGGGGTGCAGGTGCAGGTCGAAGCGGGCTGCTGGAGCCTGTTCACCGCGCAGGGTGGCCACCTCGGCGGTGATGGCGTCCATGATCCGACTCGTGGCCTCCCGCCAGGCCGCTGGATCGTCGGCGCGGTCGTATAGGTCGCTTAATTCCACGGGCGGTCCGGCGAGAATCCGCACCCGCTTGCGCGGGATGGGGCGGGGCCGGCGGGAGTATCTGGGCAGGATGTCCCCGACGCCCCACTGGGCCACCGGGATCACCGGAACGCGGGCGGCCAGCGCGATGCGTGCCGTACCGGTCTTGCCTTCCATCGGCCACAGGTCGGGGTCGCGGGTGATGGTGCCCTCGGGGAATACCGCGACGCAGGCGCCCTTGGTGAGCTGCTCGGCGGCCGCATCCAGGGAACGCTGGGCCTCGGCGGTGCCCCGATCAACCGGGATCATCCGGGTGGTGCGCATGACCCAGCCGATCACCGGGGTGGTAAACAGGCCACGCTTGGCCAAGATGCGCGGTTCGTGCCCGTTCTCGAACAGGAAGTGGGCGAGCGTCAACGCATCTATTTCCGTTGCGTGGTTGGCGGCGGCGACAAATCCGCCCTCCATAGGCAGGTTCTCGATGCCGGAGAACTCGAATTTTGAGACGGACTTCACTACTCCAGAAATGAACCAGGCGGTGGCCCGGTAGGCTCGGGAGTCGGGGCGGGCGCGCTTGCCGCCTCGTTGGGTTTTGTTCACGGAACCTGAGCCTACCTAACCTAGAGAGTTAAACCTGCGGCTGACCGTTTAGTCGGCGCAGAGCAGCCCGCGGCACCGATGGGTCGGTGGTGCGCCAGAACTCGGGCATGGAGCGGGTCAGGTAGGCGCCGTATCGCTTGGTGGCCAGGCGCGGGTCTAGTACCGCAACCACGCCGCGATCCGTGTTGGTGCGGATAAGGCGACCCGATCCTTGGGCCAGCATGAGGGCGGCGTGGGCGGCGCTGATCTGCATGAATCCGTTGCCGCCGGCCTTCTCCACGGCGCGCGTGCGGGCCGAGCGCACCGGATCGTCGGGGCGCGGGAAGGGAATGCGGTCGATGATGATGAGGCGGCAGGCGTCGCCCGGCACGTCCACGCCCTGCCACAGTGAGATGGTGCCAAACAGGCAGGATTCGGGTTCGGCAGCAAAGCGGCCAATGAGCGTGGGTAATTGATCGTCGCCCTGGGCGTAGATGGGGAAATCGAGGCGTTCTCGCATCGCCTCGGCGACGGCGTCGGCGGCGCGGCGCGAGGAGAACAGGCCGAGCGTGCGGCCCCCGGCGGCCTTGATGAGTTCGGTAATCTCGTCCAGTTGATCCTCGGTGGCCGGTTCGCGACCTGGTGGCGGCAAGTGTTTGGCGACGTAGAGGATGCCTTGACCGGGGTAGTCGAAGGGCGATCCCACGTCGATGCCGACCCAGCGCGCGGTCGAATCGTCGTCCTCTTTGTCATTTCGCGGCAGCCCTAGCGAACCGGCAATCGCGTCGAATTTGCCCCCGAGGCTCAGCGTGGCCGAGGTGAAGACACCGGTGGCCTCCGCCAACAGCCCGTGACGAATAAGCCCGGCAACATTTAGCGGGGCGGCAGCCAGGCGAGAAGGCCCGTCGTGGGGACGTTCGCACCACAACACGTCGGCCGAGGTGTCCTGAGCGGCCATGCGTTCGGCGGTTTCGAAGAGCAGCAGCACTGCGGATTGGGCCATCTTGCCACCGCCGTCGGGCGCCTCGGTACTGCCTTTTTCTTTGGTCTCCGGTTTGACGCGAGTCAGTAGTTCGCGGGCGGCGTCGCGCACGTCGGCTACGGCCTCGCGCAACTCATCGGGCAGTCCCAGCGGAAACAGTCCCTCGGTGGCCTGCGCGATCAGGTCGCCGAAGGTGACGGCGGCGGCATCCAGGGCGGAGGTTTCGGCGGCGGCGTGTCGCCGGGCGAGGCGGGCGGCGTGATCGATGCTGGTTAGCGACAGCTCTACCGTGGCGGCGGAGGTGACTCGGTCGGAGAGTTCGTGCGCCTCGTCAACGATGACGATGCCGTGTTCGGGCAGCACGCCGGGACTACCCGAGGCGGCGATGCCTAGCATGGCGTGATTGGTGACCACCACATCGGCCTCGCGGGCCTTCGAGCGCGCCCGCTCGCCGAAGCACTCGATTACCTTTGGGCATCTGCCACCCAGGCACTCCATCGCGGTTACCGATACCTGCCGCCAGGCCCGGTCGGTGACACCAGGTACCAGATCGTCGCGGTCGCCGGTATCGGTCTCCTGCGCCCAGACATGCAGCCGCCGCACCTGATCGACGAACGACTCCTTCTCGTCTCCGCTTTCGGTGGTTGAGCCTGTCGAAACCACCTTCCCTTCCTCCGGTAGCTCGAACAGCGCCGCGCCGGGATCAACCGGATACCCGCCGCCCGCCTTTTGCAGACACAGGTAGTTGTGCAACCCCTTAAGCAGCGCGATTGCGGGCGGGCGCGGCAGGAGCGGAGCGATCGCCTCGGCAACGAGGGGCAGATCGCGGGTGATGACCTGCCGTTGCAGGGCAAGAGTGGCGGTAGAGACGATCACCGTCTCGTTCTTGACCACGGCGTGCCGCACGGCGGGCACGAGGTAGCCGAGGGATTTTCCGGTGCCTGTCCCGGCCTGTACCAGCAGATGTCGTTTGGCGTTTAGGGCCTCGTCCACCTCGACGACCATGCGACGCTGTCCCTCGCGTCGTCCGCCGCCGAGGGCGGCAACGGCCACGTCGAGCAGTTCGGCAACCAGCGGGATGTCGAAAGCATCGCGCCCGGCCTGAGAAGTCACCGGATAACCCTATCTATGGGCGCCCGGAAATGTCGTGGGTGCCAATCCGACGCCAAACGATGTGCGGCCCCCCTTCCCGCTGTTCGGAACCATACTCAAAGGTGGCGCGCCCATCTGGCGCCCAGGTCATCTCAAAGATCCCCCTAGTGCCCTGCACGCCTTTAACCCGGAGACTTGGCCGGAATCCTTTGCCTGTCGCCCGGTCTTCAAACAACTTATCTCGTGCTTCTCGAAAGGCGACCTTCTGGTCAGCAGTAAGACGCTTCCAGTCGAGGGTAACCCGATGCTCCAAGGTATACGTCGGAGCCATCAGCTATCGTCCAATGAGTCTAGGAAGACATCCATCTCCGCTACAGAGCCGAAGCGGTGAGGTGGAACCCCGGCGGCCCGATCCACGTCAACCTCCCGCTCCATCGCCTGCCACTCAGGGGACCAAAACCATGCTTGATCCGTTGGAACGATTCTCGCTCCGCGAACCGTGACCGCACCGTCTTCGGTCGCGGTGAACTCCACCTTGTCCCCGACCTTGACTCGCAGCGCCCGCGCAATCGCCGGCGGAAGCGTGAATTGGTTGCGCTTGCGAACTTCGGCGAACTCGGTGATTGTCATGTTCTGATTTTCGCACATTCGCACTTTCGGAGCAACAAGAAATGAGCACGATGATCGCACCTGTTGAAACCGCGAGCCAATCGGCGGTTAGCCCTCGGGAATCCAGATGCGCATGGTGGAGGGGCCACGGTTTGCCCAGGCGTGGTACGGGATAAGTGGCACAAGGCGCTCTTCACCCGTTGCCGAAGCGACAACCTCTGCACTTGGCCCGAACGGCCAATCGGAGTCGGCAGGGGTTGCCGTGCGGATTGGCACCAGCACCTGACCGTCGCGCTCCACCGGGGACTGCCCGGTACTGATGCGGGCCGTCGCCACGTCGCCACCCAGATCTATCGATTCCAGCGCCAGCACCATCGGGCCGCGCTCGACGGCCACCTGACCACGCACCGCATCTACCCGCGGGTCAGCGTACGTCCAGCGGGGGGCCATCGGCAGGTCGAGAGTGACGGTTTCACCGGCGGCCGGGCCAGGCACCTCGACGTAACCGGGCGCCACCGGCAGGTCACCGGCGGAGGTTCGCACCACGGCCCCGGCGGCCCACGAGGGCACGCGCAGGGTAAGCGTCCACGGGTCTTTCGGCGCTTCGACCGCCGTGACCTCGATGACCCCGCCTTCGGGATAGCCCGTAGCCATCCGCAGCATCACGTCACCTGCGGCAATCCGCACCCGGATGGTTGCCGGGGCGTACTGGTGAAGCTGCACCCCTCCGTCATCGACGGTGGCCAGGTAGGCGCCCAGCGAGGCGAAGATACGGGTCAGGTTCGAGCCGCAGCAAGAGACGGTAAAGAACGGCGGCCGGGCCGACGTGGCCGACCGGGCGGCTGGCTCTTCTAGGCTCGGTGCCACGCCAGGCACGCGCTGATGCAACAGGTTGGTATAGAAGAATCCGCGCCCGTCGGCGGCCGGGGCGGCGGCCACCAGGTTGTACAGCGTGCGCTCCACGGCGTCGGCGTGCCGCACATCGCCGGTGGCAACGGTGAGCCGATGGTTGACCATCACCGAGGCGATGCCCGCGCAGGTCTCGGCGTAGGCGCGGTCGGGTGGCAGTTCCCAGTCGAGGCCGAAGCTCTCCCCCTCGTGGTGGGCGCCCATCCCCCCGGTCAGGTAGGTGCGGCGGGCCAGCGTGGTGCGCACCTGCCCGGTGACCGCGTCGAGCAGCTCGGCGTCGGCGTCCTCCACGGCCAGGTCAACCGCCCCGGCGGCCAGGTACAGCGCCCGAACAGCATGCCCGTCAAGCACGGTGGCCTCACGCACGGCCACATTGTCCTGGAAGTATTGCTGGCCAAGGAAAATTTCGCCAAGCAACCCTTGACCGTGCCGCTCGATGAACAGGCGAGCCTGGTCAAGATAGCGGCGCTCTCCGGTCACGCGGTAAAGCTCGACTAGCGCGGTCTCAATCTCGGCGTGGCCACAGATGGCCTGGCGCCCGTCGACGCCGAACTCGGCGCAAACGTGGTCAGCGGCGCGGATAACCACGCGGACGAGGGTGTCGTCCAGCCCGACGGTGCGCGCCCGAGCGACACCGGCCTGAATCAGATGGCCGAAACAGTACAGTTCGTGGCCCCACTCCATGTCGGAGTAGCGCTCACCCTGGCCAGGGCGGCCAAACATGGTGTTCAGGTAGCCGTCCGGTTCCTGCGCGGCGGCGACGCGCGCAACTAGGGCGTCATACCTCGCCTGCAATTCGGCATCGTCGCTGCGGCCAAGCTCCCAGGCCATGCCCTCAAGCAGCTTGTAGACCTCCGAGTCGGAGAACTCGCGCCCGGCGCGGTCAGCGGGCAGACGACCCTGGACGGCGGCGTCGAAGTTACCCGTCCAACCCAGCTTCTCTAGCCAGTGCTCAACGTGGTCGATCAGGGCCGAGGCGTTGAGACCCTGCCGTTCCCCCCAAAAACCACCCTCGATGGTCACCTCATTGATACCCAGCGGGCGCCACTTGGCGGCGCTCGGAGCGAAGGGCAGCCCGCGGCCGGATGCGCCAGACATTTGGGTCTTCATTGACTTTCTCCTTGATCGAGACGACACGTTTACAACGTTTACCAAAACCGTACCACGCCACACCCCAGCCCAACACCCCTCCTCCCTGCTAACCACGCCACACCCAACTCCCGGCTGTTCGAGCATAAGTCGTGTTGTTCGAGCGCTCGGGCGCTCGAACAACACGACTTATGCTCGAACGCGAAGACCTTACGGTGCAACATAGAATGCCTACGTGCGGAAACAGGTTAGGTTGCTGATGATGCTGTGTGCGCTGAGCCTCATCGGTATCGCGAGCCTGTTTATGCCCGCTGGTGAATCCAGGGCTGGCGGCAACGTGAACTTCTTCGAGTTGAGCGTGACGCGGTATGCCGCTCATGCCTTAACCGTACTCACAATCACCGGCTTGTTCGGCTTGGTCGCGGTATTCACCGGCGCGAGATGGGCTGCAAAAGTTGCTGGCTTGCTTGGTATCGTTTCAGGTCCCGTTAGCCTTGTCGCGATCATAGTTGCAGGTGCAAGCAGTCAGACCGGCACAGACTCTGGTATTGGCGCTATCACAATGTTCATGGTGGCGTTCCTACTCCCCCTGACCGGCATCATCATCCTGACCACAACCGCGAAACGACAAGCTCCACGCACAGCCACATCCGGATCATAGAATGACGCCATGCGCAGGACTGTGTGGCTACCGCTGTTGATGACGGCCTTGAGCCTCGTAGGAATCGCGAGTCTCTACGTGCCGATGGTCGACTTTTGTGGCCGGTTCGCCTCCCGGGTGTTCCGCATGTCAGGCACGACAGGTCCCGCATCCGTGGTCCTGCTTCTGCTGCTTGCGCTTGGCGTGACAAGTCTCGTGATGACGTTTTGGCGGACCAGGCACAGCCTCGTTGCCGTCGGTGGCCTCGGAGTTGTCGCCAGCCTGGCGCTTCTAGCGATGGCCTGGCTCGCGGTCGAGATCGGAGACCCCAACATAGATGGCATTTGGAACTGCTGGAATGCAAGCCCCACGCCGTGGATCATGCTGCCGATAATCACTGCAAGCGCGCTGCTCGCCTTGAGCGTCATCATGCTGGTCACCAGCGGCAAGTCGACTGTCCGCTAGGCGGCAGACAGCAGTGCCTGCCGCGCCACCCAAGGGCCTAGCCCCGGTGACGAGCGTAAGGTAGACGGAACAAATCCGCCGTCATAGCTGAAGAGAGTCCCCGTCACGATGCCTGCTGCCACAGCCCAGGAGTACGCGCCGCGTGTGCCGACGGTGCCGCCTGCGATGACGCATCCACAAAAACTCAGGGCGCTCTCGGGCATCATGATGGGCACCTTCGTGGCTATGTTGGCGGCCACCATTGTCTCCTCATCCATGCCGCGCATCGTCGCCGATCTCGGTGGCACCCAAAGCGAGTTCACCTGGGTAATCACCGCCACCCTGCTCGCGCAGACCATCGCCACACCGCTATGGGGCAAGTTCGCCGACCTGTTTAATCGCAAGCGCTTGGTGCAGATTGCCCTGACAATCACCGTACTCGCGGCGGCGGCCGCCGGGTTTGCCCAGAATGCCACAATGCTGATCGCCTTCCGCGCCGGGCAAGGGGTTGGCGCTGGCGGCCTGATGGCGCTGGGCACCGTGTTGCTCACCGATATTGTCAGCCCCCGCGAGCGCGGCCGCTACATGGGCATCATGGGTGCGTTCATGGCCGTCTCTCAGGTGGGCGGGCCGTTGCTTGGCGGCATCATCACCGACTCGGCCCTGGGCTGGCGGTGGAACTTCTTCATGGCCACTCCCTTCGCCATCGCCGCCGCCCTCGTGCTGCAAAAGACCCTGCACCTGCCGCCCCGGCCAAATCGCGTGACCCGCATCGACTACCTCGGAGCGCTGCTGATTTCGGCAGGCGTGAGCCTAGCCCTCCTGTGGATCACCTTCGCCGGATCGCAGTTCGCCTGGGCCTCCTGGCAAACCGCCGCGATGGTGGGCGCCGCCGCCGTACTACTGGTGGCCGCCGTGCTGGTGGAGAAGGTGGTGGCCGAGCCAATCATCCCGCTACACCTGTTCGCGAATCGGACGTTCGTGCTGGCCGTGATCGCCTCCGTCGCGGTGGGTCTCGCGTTGTTTGGCACGGCTGTGTTCGTGGCGCAATACTTGCAAATCTCGCGTGGCAAGACCCCCACGCAGTCGGGCCTGCTCACCATCCCGATGGTGGTGGGCACGCTGCTTGCCGCGCAGATTCTTGGCCGCCTCATCACCGCCACTGGCCGGTATAAGGCGATCATGGTTGGCGGTGGCCTGGCCCTGCTCGGCGCGCTAATTGGCATGTCCACCATCACCGAACACACTCACCTGGCGATCATCGGCGTGTACCTGTTCGGCCTGGGTGTCTCCATCGGTGCGCTGATGCAAAACCTCGTACTGGCCGTGCAGAACACGCTCTCGGTGCACGAGATGGGTTCGGGCACCTCCACCGTCGCATTCTTCCGCACCTTGGGCGGCACCATCGGCGTCTCCGCCCTTGGCGCCGTGCTTACCGCGCGGGTCGCCCGCGAAATTTCGGACGGGCTGGCCGCAGCCGGGCTGCCCGCCGACTCCGTGGTGGCGGGCGTCGTACCCAACGTGCACACACTGCCCGAGGAGGTACGGGCCGTAGTGGAGGTCGCCTATGCCGACGGCATCTCTCATATCTTTGGCCTCGCCATTCCGATGGCCACCATCGCCCTGATCGCCACGCTACTCATCAAGGAAATCCCGCTGGGCCGCAAATCCGGTATCGAAGAAGTCCTAGAGCAGTAAACCCATCGTCAACTCTGGATCCTGCGACTGCGGTCGCTTCGCTCCCATCGCGCAGGATGACGGGCAATTCTGGATAACGGTTGGGTCACAGTTGCGGTTTGCTGGTGACAGCCGGGCGTGGTGTTGTCATGTTTGGGCATGACTACCTCTAACTCGCCCTCGGCCCGCAAAACTGCGCTCGCCATCGCGGCATCAACCCTACTGATCGGAATGCTGCTCTCCGGCTGCTCCGGCGACGATGGTGCTGCCGGGGGGTGGAGCCGTCAGGCCAACGAAGCTGTGGCCATGACGGGGATGGCAGATGGAGCGATCTCGGCCGAATTCGACTTCGCCGACGAGGCGCCCGCATCAGCCCCACAGGCTGGCCGCGATGCGAATGCCTACACGACTCGTGAGATCATCACCCGAGGCAACGCCACCGTCGTCGTCGACGATCCCCTTGATGTCGCCTCGCGTCTTGCCGCTGAGGTGGAACGCATTGGCGGACACATCGAATCCCGCAACGAGACACAGGGCACGGCAGATACCCGCCCGTCGGCCTGGCTGGTGCTGCGCATCCCCTCTGCCCAGATGAGCGCCACCCTCGATAATCTCGCAAGCTTCGGCGAAGTGCGCAACGTCAATGTTTCCCGCGAGGATGTCACCGCCCAGGGCGCCGACCTAGATGCCCGAATCGATGCACTGAACGCCTCTATCACCCGACTCACCGCGCTGATGAATGAGGCCACCAACGTTGAAGACCTACTAAACGCCGAGCGAGAACTGACCTGGCGTCAGGCCGATCTCGACGGGCTGCGCGCCCAGCGCAACACGCTCACCGATCAGGTGCGCATGTCCACGCTGCACGTCTCCCTGCATACCGAGGCCGAGGTGGGGGCCACGCGCCCCGGAGGATTCCTCGGCGGGCTACAGAATGGCTGGGACGCCCTGCTCCGCTTCGGTAGTGGCACCCTCGTCACCATCGGCGCGGTCCTCCCCTGGCTGACCGTCGCCGCCGTAGTAGCCCTATGCGCCCGAATCACTCTCCGCCATCGTCGCCGCAACCACCCAACACCCCCCACCGACCCCCCAACCCCCACCGACCCCCACCTCCCCGAACCCAACTAACCCTGAGATCGGTAATCCGGGCTGAAATCGGCTGGTCCCCCTACCGATTTCAGCCCGGATTACCGATTTCACGCAGATACTCGCTTAGGGTGGACGCCTGTGACCTATATCCCGCCTTCCTGCGAGCCGTCCGGTTCCGAACACTGGTATCAGGCGATGAGTGCCTGGACCTCGCTGGCCTTTGTTGCGTTTGGTCTACTCATCATCTGGTGTGCGCTGCGGAGGCGCCGCCGGATTCCGGCGGTTTCGACCGGCTCAATCACCAATATTGGATTCGCGCCCAACGCCTTGACCATTCAGGTGTTGCTGGGCGTGCTGGCCATTGGTAATGGCATCGGCTCGGTGATCCAGCACGGGCCGGAGCCGTCATGGAATCCCATAGTGCATGATCCGCCGCTGATGGGGGCGCTCGCTTTGGTTGCGGCCGACGCTGTAGCGGGTCTGCGCCCTGAGTGGCGTTTCCGGCACTGGTGGTGGCTCACCCCGACGGCGCTAACAACGGCACTGGCCGCCATCGCGCCAGGAGCCGCATCGGTGTCGATGGGAGTAGCGGCCGCGATTGCCATTCCCTTGGCGGCCTGGCGGGCTTGGCAGGAGCCAGCCATTCGCCCTCACACTCTTCTGGCGTTGGGCATTCTTGGCACGGGCGGGATTATCGGCGAGCTGTCTCGCCCCGGTCGCCCGCTGTGTGTACCGGGCAGCGCCTTCTTCGAGTCGGGCTGGTCGGGTCACGCGATCTGGCACATTCTGGCCGCCGCCGCCCTCTGGGTGTTGGCCCCGACACTCGGCGCAAGACCCGCAGTGGCCACTTAGCACCACCTTACGCCTGCTTGGCCACACCCGAACGCCGAACGGGCGTGGTGGTGTTAGCGGGTGGCTACTACCTCGAATTTGCGGAAGCTGGAACCGGCGGCGCTTAGGTTCAAGAAGGAGTAGAACTTGCGCGCCAGCTCGCTGGGGGTACTCGACGCGGCCTCAAAGGCCAGCAGATCGTCCATCGTCTCGAAGGTGATGGCATCCGCCCAGATGTCGCCCGCGCGCATCAACTGCCAAGAGACGAAGCCTGGCTGCTTGGAAACTTCCTCGTCGCCCAGTGCCGTTTGCGCCGCCAGGAAGTCCGGTATGGAGGCATCCTTCTTCAACTTATACGAAACGTAGTGGATGGCCTGAGACATGGGATATTGCCTTTCGCTTCGGGGTCGAGTACCAGAGTGGATGCCTGGCAGGTGAGCCGTGAGATTTTCGCTGGTCACTCTGCGGGGCGAGTGGGGCCGTGGGTGGCTACCACTTCGTATTTACGGAAGCTGTAACCGACAGGGTTCAGGAACGAGAAAAACCTCATGCACGAGTAGAACTTTTTCGCCAGCTCGTTGGGGGTGCGCGATGCGGCCTCGAAGGCTGATAGGTCATCCATCGTCTCGAAGGTGATGACGTCCGCCCAGCGCTTGCCCGCGCGCAATTGCTGCCAGACGATGTAACCCGACTGCTTGGCGATGTACTCATCGTTCAGCTTCTTCGCCGCCGCCAGGAAGTCCGGCACGGCGGTGCCCTTCTTCAGCTTGTATGAGACGTAGTAGACGGCCTGGGACATGGCAATGCCTTTCGCTGGTAATTCGAGCGCCCGGATGGATGCTCACGGCGTAGCGGGCGGGCGGCTAAGGTGTCGCCGCCCGCCCAAAGGCATAGTACACATGTTCGGTTCGGGTTGGGGTTAGGTGGCCAGCGCGTCGCCGACTACCTGTTTGGCGGCCGCCTGTACCTCGGCCAGATGGGCCGCCGAGACGAAGCTCTCGGCGTAAATCTTGTAGACGTCCTCCGTGCCGGAGGGGCGAGCGGCGAACCAGGCATCGGCCGTGGTCACCTTCAGGCCACCGATCTTCGCGCCGTTGCCCGGCGCGGTCGTTAGTTTCGCGGTGATCTCCTGCCCGGCCAGGAACGTGGACGTGACCTGCTCTGGGGAAAGAGCGCCGAGGCGGGCCTTCTCCTCGCGGGTGGCGGGGGCGTCCACGCGGGCGTACCAGCTCTGGCCATACTTCTCAATCAGCGCGGCGTGATGTTCGGACGGCGACTTGCCGGTGGTGGCGATGATTTCCGAGGCCAGCAGCGCGAGCAGGATGCCATCCTTGTCGGTGGACCAGACACGACCGTCGCGCCGCAGGAACGATGCCCCGGCGCTCTCCTCGCCACCGAAAGGGTTGGTGCCGTTCAGCAGGCCGGGCACAAACCACTTGAAGCCCACCGGCACCTCGATCAGCCTGCGGCCCAGCCCGGCGGCCACGCGATCAATCAATGACGATGACACCAGCGTTTTGCCGATGGCCGCCCCGGCTGGCCACTGCGGACGCGCC
>WQZL01000013.1 GCA_009780755.1 Promicromonosporaceae bacterium
CTCACCGCCGCCGCCGAAACCAACACCCCCCTGTACATCGGCCACAACATGCGCCACTCCGATGTAGCCCAGGCCATGCGCGCCATCATCGAGCGTGGAGAGATCGGGGAAATCAAGGCCGTCTGGGTGCGCCACTTTGTGGGCAACGGCGGCGACTACTACTTCAAGGATTGGCACGCGGATCGCTCCAAGGTAGGCACCCTGCTGTTGCAGAAGGCCAGCCACGACCTTGACATCGTTCACTATCTCGCCAAGGGGTACAGCCGCCGCGTGGTGGGCATGGGCGACCTAATGATCTACGGCGACGTAACCGACCGCAAGGATCGCAGCGGCGAGATCATGCCCGAATGGTTCTCCTACGACAACTGGCCCCCAAGATCGGTGACCGGCCTGAACCCGGTAGTCGATGTCGAGGATGTATCCCACATGATGACCACACTCGATAACGGCGTGCAGGTCACCTACACCCAGTGCCATTTCACCCCCGACTACTGGCGCAACTACACCTTCATCGGCACCGAAGGGCGCCTGGAGAACTTCGGCGACACCAACGGCGGAGTCATCCGCGTGTGGAACCGGCGCCACGAATGGCAGCTCGAAGGCGACGTGGAATACCCCATTGAGGGCGTTACCTCCGGTCATCACGACGCGGACCTGGCCACCATGCGAGAGTTCCTGAACCACGTCATCGACGGAGCGCCCACCGTGGTCTCTCCCATCGCGGCCCGCGAGGCCGTGGCCGCCGGAGCCAAGGCCGCCGAATCGCTGCGAAATGGGTCAGTTCCCATCGACATCCCGGAACTCCCGGCTCACGTCGTCGATCACTTTAAACGAATCGCGCTGCCCCACCAGGCCGCTTGACCTGAAAACACCACCCCTATCAACCCGCGCCGAACTGGCGGCGTCGCCCGAGAAGAGTCAGGAAAACGATGAGCAAGAGACTGCTGGAGATGGTTCGCGAGCATAAGGCGGGCACCCCCGTCGGGATCGCCGCCGTATGCTCCGCCCACCCCCTCGTGCTGCGTGCGGCGGCGGCCAAGGCGGTCGAGGATGGCACGGCCTTGCTGGTCGAAGCCACCAGTAACCAGGTGGATCAGTTCGGTGGCTACACCGGTATGAAACCAGCCGATTTCCGTGATCTGATGTTGAAGATTGCCGCAGAGGAGGGTCTACCCGCCGATCGGGTAATCCTCGGCGGTGACCACCTCGGCCCCAACCGGTGGCAGAAGGAACCGGCAGAGCAGGCGATGGCCAAGGCCCTCGATCTGGTGGCCGCCTACGTGAAGGCCGGTTACGAGAAGATTCACCTCGACTGTTCGATGGCCTGCGCCGACGATACTCTGCCCCTATCCGATGAGGTAGTGGCCGAACGCGCCGCCGCCATGTTGGCCGTCGCCGAGCAAACCGCCCGCGAGGCTGGCTTGGCGAACCTACCGGTTTACGTAATCGGTACCGAGGTGCCGGTGCCTGGTGGCGCACACGAGGAGTTGGGCGAACTTTCCGCCACCTCTCCCGAAGCGGCCCATGCCACCTTGGCCGCACACCGTCAGGCGTTCGCCGCACACGGCGTGCTGGATGCCTGGGATCGCATCATCGCCCTGGTGGTGCAGCCCGCCGTCGAGTTCGACCACCTGCGCGTTATCCAGTACGAGCGAGCCAAAACTACACAACTGCGGCAGGTGCTTGACGATGAGCCGACCATGTTGTTCGAGGCACATTCAACGGATTACCAACTGCCCGAGCGGCTACAGGAACTCGTTGAAGACCACTGGTTTGTTATCAAAGTGGGGCCGGGCCTGACCTTCAATCTCCGCGAAGGACTGTTCGCGCTTTCGCACATCGAGGATGAGTTGATCCCGGCCGAACAGCGCTCCGACCTACGCGCCGTAATCGAGGCGCAGATGGTCGCCGATCCGGGCCGCTGGAACTCATACTACGAAGGCGACCCGGACACCCAGCGCATCGCCCGCCGCTACTCGTATTCCGACCGCCTGCGCTACTACCTACCCGACCCGGTGATCGCCGAGGCGCAAGAAAAGCTGCTGGACAACCTGACGGCAGTGGACATTCCGATGCCGCTAATCAGCCAATACCTGCCCTTGCAGTATGACCGCATCATGCGCGGAGAGCTGACCGCCGATCCGCGCGCCTTGGCGATGGATCGCGTCAAGGATGCCCTTCGCCCCTATTCCTTCGCCTGTAACCCCACGAAAGACTGATAATGACCGCCACCTTTGCCGAATTGTTTGCCGCTCTTGCTGTCGAAGGCTCCGAACACACCGCTCGGGAGATTGCGCAGCAGCCGGCTGTGTGGCGCAAGCTCGCCGACCTAATGGCGGCTAGCCGATCCGAGATCGAGGCCAAGATCGCGCCGCTGGTGGCCCGCCGCGATGTGCGCGTCATCCTGACCGGTGCCGGAACCTCTGCCTTCGTCGGCGACACCCTGGCGCCCGCCCTCTCCGAGCGGCTGAGGCGCCCGGTTGCGGCTATTCCCACCACCGACATCGTGGCGAGTCCCCGAGCCATCTTCGCTAGCGATCAGCCCACACTGCTGGTCTCCTTTGCCAGGTCGGGGAATAGTCCTGAATCCGTGGCCGCCACCGAGCTTGCCGAGCAGTGCCTGGCTGAAGTCCACCACTTGATCGTCACCTGTAATGAGGAGGGGCATCTCGCCACGGAACATGCCGACCAGGAGCGTTCCACGGTGCTGCTCATGCCGGCCGAGACCAACGACAAGTCGTTCGCGATGACGTCCAGCTTCTCCTCGATGCTACTCGCCGCCTGGTTTGCCTTGGCCGGGGCGGGTGACGTCGAGGTGCGCGCCACCTGTGAGCAGGCCGCCGCCGCCGGGGATACGCTGTTCGAGCAGCGCGCCGCCGACATAAAAGAGCTGGCCTTTACCGCGCCGGGGCGGATTGTCTACCTTGGCTCCGGTTCGCTTGCCGGAGTTTCCAATGAGGCGGGCCTGAAGATTTTGGAGCTGACGGCCGGCAAGGTGGTGCCCTGGATGGACTCATCGCTGGGGTTTAGGCATGGCCCGAAGTCCGTACTTGATCCGCAGACGCTCGCCGTCATGTTCATCTCCAGCGACCCGTACACCCGCCGGTACGATCTCGACATGGCTCACGAGATGCAGGCCGCCTTACCCGAAGGCCGCCTGCTCGTGTTGGCGGCCGAAACCACCGATGTGGCTGGCGCCCGTAACTGGATGCTGCCGGGGCTGGCCGGTGCCTCCGATGTGGTTCTTGGTCTGGTTGGCATTCTGGTAGCGCAGACCATTGCCCTTTTCTCCTCGGTGAACGTTGGCTGTACCCCGGACAACCCCTTCCCTGGCGGCAGCGTCAACCGCGTGGTGCAGGGCGTAATCATCCATCCGTTAGTGGGCTGACGCCTGCTGAACGGCCCCGCCTATACTTGGCTAGGTTAGAGACTGACAACCGATCAGAACTGTCAACTTTTTGGGTAGGGGGTACGGAAAGTGACGATTGAAGATCGCCACCACGACATCGCTAACTGGGTTGCCGAGGCCGGAGGCATCAGCGTTGAGCAGGTAGTTGAAAAGTACGGCGTTTCCCCTGCGACCGCCCGCCGCGACCTGGATGCCCTAGCCGAGCAAATGATCGTTGTCCGCACCCGCGGAGGCGCTCGCGCCGCCGCAGTCTCGGGCGAGCTGCCCTTGCGCTACCGAGCGGCCACCTTGTCAAAGGAGAAGCTGGACATCGCTCGGGCCGCCGTCGCGCTGGTCACCCCCGGCCAGGTCATTGCCTTCACCGGGGGCACCACCACCACCCAGATTGCGCAGGAACTCGGCGTGCGGGTGGCCGCGAATGCCGAGTTCACCTCCGGAGGCACCACGGTACTCACCAACGCGATCAATATTGCCAACGATCTGATTGTGCGCCCAGAGCTGCGTATCGTCCTGACGGGTGGCACGGCAATGATTCGCTCCTACGAGTTGGTTGGGCCGCTGGCGAAGGCCGGTTTGCCCTCCATCAACGTTGATGTCTTCTTCCTTGGGGTCAACGGCATCGACCCCAAGCGCGGCTTCTTTACCGAGCATGAGACCGAAGCCGAGATCAGCGCGGCCATTCTGGAACAGTCCGTTTCGTCATACATCGTGGCCGATCACACCAAGTTCGGCGCCACCGCCTTTGCGAAAATCTGCGGGCTATCGGACGTTACCGGCATCATCACCGACACCAAGGCCGACCCCGTCGCTGTCGCTAAATTGCGCGACCAAGGCTGCAACGTAATCCTGGTGTAACCCCTCCCCGGTAGTTGAGCCTGTCGAAACCACCCGCTTGTTTAGTCCGATGGTTGAGTAGGGAGCGCAGCGACCGTGTCGAAGCCACCACCATCGCTACGCAATGTGGTTTCGACACGGCCCTGACGGGCCTACTCAACCACCCGGGCGGGATGCCGCAGCGCCGCCGTAGTTACAGCTACAGCTTGCAGGCTCTTCGTCTCAAACCCCCCACGACGCTACTACTTGAACAGGCCCGGCTCGTCGGGGGCCATTACCGCCAGGATGCGGTTTAGGTCTTCGACCGTGGCGAACTCGACCGTGACCCGGCCCTTCGCCTTGCCGAGTTGAACCTTGACTCGTGTCTCGAAGCGATCAGAGAGACGAGTGGCCAGCTCGTCCATCGCCGAGGTGCGCTTACCTGCCCGTGGCGCCTTCCGCCGAGTCGCTCTGTCCGTGTCGGCCAGGGCAACAATCTCCTCCGTGGCCCGTACTGACAACCCCTCAGAAACAATGCGTTGCGCCAGCCGCTCAATCTCTGCGCCATCAGCCAGGCCGAGCAGGGCACGGGCGTGCCCGGCCGAGAGTACCCCGGCAGCCACCCGTCGCTGTACCAACGGCGGCAACTTCAGCAGACGCAGCGTGTTCGACACCTGCGGGCGACTGCGGGCGATACGAGTGGCCAGCTCCTCCTGGGTACAACCAAAGTCGTCGAGCAACTGACGGTAGGCGGCCGCCTCTTCAAGCGGATTCAGTTGCGACCGGTGCAGGTTCTCCAAGAGCGCGTCGCGAAGCATGTCCGCGTCCTCGGTCTCGCGGATGATGGCCGGAACCGTCTCCAGGCCCGCCCGCTGCGTGGCTCGCCACCGACGCTCACCCATGATGAGTTCGTATTGTCCGGGGTTCTGGGCGTCTGGGCGCACCACAATGGGTTGAAGCACGCCGATCTGCGCGATCGAATCGACCAGCTCATCCAGATCAGTCTCGTCAAAAACGGTACGCGGTTGCTTCGCGTTCGGGCGAATGTCTGCGGTGGGAATCTCCGCAAAGGAGGCTCCCGGAACCGGCAGCAACACGCTTTCGTCTCCCTGAGTCGCTCCTGTTTCACGTGAAACGGCAGATGATGCGGCGGAGGGGATCACCGCGTCCATCGGCCCCCCGCTAGTCTTGCTTGGCCTGCTAGTACCGGCTCTCAGGCCGAGGCGCCCGCTCGACAGTGCAGCATCCCACGCCTGCGCGGAGCGCTCCTCCTCCGACTCCGACTTAGTCCTTACGCGAGATTTGGCAGTCCTTGCCGGTTCTGCTGACTGATCGGGAGCGCCCTCGGCAGACGGCAAACTCTCCACATCTGCCTGAGTTGGGATCAATGCGCCTAGCCCGCGACCAAGCCCACGCTTCTTTGCTGCACTCATGTCTTAACCCTTCTCAGTCGGTTCATTGAAACGCGCGGCACCACGCGAGCGCCGGGTAGCTCCGCCACCGACACCTCGCTCGGTAAGTTCCCGGGCCGCCTCCAGATAGGCCAACGCGCCCGTAGATGATGGCTCATAGGTGATGACGGTCTGACCGTGGCTTGGCGCCTCAGACACGCGGACGGAACGGGGAATGGTGGTCTCCATCGTCTGCTCGGCGAAGTGTTCCCGCACCTCGGCTGCTACCTGCTGGGCCAGATTGGTACGCCCGTCATACATGGTGAGCAGGATGGCGGAGAGGTGCAAGTCCGGGTTGAGATGCTTGCGGATCATCTCAATAGATTTGAGTAGCTGGCTCAGACCTTCTAGCGCGTAATACTCACATTGGATAGGAATCAGCACCTCCCGGCCAACCACGAAGGCATTCACCGTGAGTAGGCCGAGGCTGGGCGGACAATCCACCAACACGTAGTCGATCCGGGGGGCGCCGCTGACCTCGCGCTCGGCCAGATAGGTGTCGAGAGCGCGGCGCAGTCGAGTTTCACGTGAAACCAGGGAAACCAGTTCGATCTCGGCCCCGGAAAGGTCGATGGTGGCAGGCACTCCCCAGAGGTTTGGCACATCGGGGCATGGCTGCACCGCAAAGGCCAGTGGGGCGCCCTCAACCAACACCTCGTAAATGGAGGGCGTACCCGAGCGATGCTCTAGGCCGAGCGCGGTTGATGCGTTCCCCTGCGGGTCGTTGTCGATCACCAGCACGTTCAAGCCAGCCTGGGCCAACCCGGCGGCGAGGTTAACGGTGGTGGTGGTTTTGCCCACCCCCCCCTTCTGATTCGCAATGGTGATAATGCGGGTATGCTCCGGCTTCGGGAACCGTCGCCCACGCAGGTCAATCCGGCGGCGGGCATCCAACGACAACTGAGCGGCGACCGGAGAGTCATCATCGGCCTCTGGGATCGCATTCATCAGCGCCGCGCGCAGCCCCTCGCTATTGGCCGGGGGGAACCCAGCCACGGGGGGCCAGCTCTGCTCTGTCGCCATGAAATGCTCCTGTCGGTCGCGGATCGCCAGCACACTGGCCGGATCAAACCCTAGACGCTTCCCGCCTCCACCCAAAAACTTCGGCACCACAAGTCCAGCCCCGTGACGCCATACGATCCCCGCCAATGTTTCACGTGAAACACACCCGTGTAATTTGCTGCCCTCCGTCACACAGCGGCCCTAACCAACCCCTCCTCCCGTCCCAGCAACTGGATTACTCTCTGAGCGGTAACCGTTAACTCTAGGTTCTGCGACTTCAGTAGCTACGCTCCCTCCGCGCAGAATGACGACCTCTCACAATGGGGCTGTCAGGTAAATGGTGTAAGTGGCTCTAGGCCCGCGTGGCGGGCAGGAGGGTCAAAGTTATGACCGTAACACTTGGGGCTGTGAGGCCTCCTATGAAGATCGCGCCCAAGGGCGTGGGAGCCGGCGAGTCCACGGACTCGTACGGTTTGTCGAAGGATGAGCAGGCTGCTTTGGCCGAGTTAGTGAAGTCAGCCCGTGCTGGCGGGGTGTCGTTGACCGGCCCGGATGGGCTGTTGAAGTTCCTGACCAAGATGGTGATCGAGACCGCTTTGGACGAGGAGATGAGCGAGCACTTGGGCTACGACAAGCACGACCCAGCTGGTCGCAACCGGGGTAACTCTCGTAACGGTTCGCGGAGCAAGACGGTGCTGACTGACAATTGCGGGCCGGTGGAGATCGAGGTTCCCAGGGACCGGGATGCTTCGTTCGAGCCGGTGATCGTCCGCAAGCATCAGCGCCGCCTGACGGACGTCGACCAGGTGGTGTTGTCCCTGTATGCCAAAGGTCTGACCACCGGGGAGATTTCCGCGCACCTGGCCGAGATCTATGGTGCGTCCGTGTCGAAAGACACCGTCTCTAAGATCACCGACCGAGTGATCGAAGAGATGAACTCCTACTGGGCCAGGCCACTGAATAAGGTCTATGCAGCCATCTTCATCGACGCGATTTTCGTAAAGGTCCGTGATGGGCAGGTTTCCAACCAGCCGTTCTATGCCGCTATCGGGGTAGACCTCGACGGTCACCGCGACATCCTGGGTATCTGGGCTGGTACTGGAGAGGGCGAGTCTGCGAAGTTTTGGCTCTCCGTCCTTACAGACCTGAAGAACCGCGGTATCCAAGACGTGTTCTTCGTGGTCTGCGACGGCCTCAAGGGCCTGCCTGACTGCGTAAGAACCGTCTGGCCGATGGCGACGGTGCAGACCTGCATCATCCACCTGATCCGAGGTTCGTTCCGATACGCCGCCAAACAGTACTGGAGCGAGTTGACCGCCGATCTGAAGCCCATCTACCAAGCACCCACACCCAAGGCCGCAGCAACAGCTCTAGACGCTCTGGAAGACAAGTGGGGCCTGCGCTACCCAGCGATCATCAAACTCTGGCGGAACGCGTGGGAAGAGTTCATCCCGTTCCTGGACTACGACGTGGAAATCCGCAAGGTGATCTGCTCGACTAACGCAATCGAATCAGTCAACTCTCGTTTCCGACGCGCGACCCGCGCCCGCGGGCACTTCCCCAACGAGCAGGCCGCCATGAAGACGCTCTATCTCGTAGCGCGTAGCATGGACCCCAAAGGCACCGGGCAAGCCCGCTGGGCCATACGCTGGAAACCAGCCCTGAACGCTTTCGCCATCACCTTCACAGGCCGCATACCGGCCACCGAGAACCAATAACCAAACAGCCAATTACACCGAAAAACTGACAGCCCCCTCACAATGGTTGAGCAACTCGGTTGGTTGAGCAGGGAGCGCAGCGACCGTGTCGGAATCAGCCGAGGGTGGGGTGGTTTCTGTCTCGGTTGCTGCGCTTCTTGCTCAACCAGCCGGACTGAATCCATGCGGTGGTTTCGGCTCAGCCAATGGTGGGTGGGGGTGCGTGGGTTGTAGGGCCTTGTACGCAAGGTCGCAGGTCAGAGGGTAGTCTCTTGTTTTTCGCATCACTGTGTGCCGGGTTGGGCAGCAGGGGCGCAGGCCCGGGCGTGGCCTTGGAGGGACATTTGACGACATGGTTTCGTGCAGTGTGCGTAGGTGTGACGTGTGGTGTTGTTTGGGTGGTGTTAACCTCTGGTTTGAGTTGCCGCATGGTTTCTCGTTCTGTTTCCACAAGGAGGTGCCTGTTGTCTCAGTTGATGGTTAATCGTGATGCGGTGAAGTCGCGTTGTTCGGAGTTGGCTCGTCGGTTGGCTGGTGATGGGCGGACTGTTAGTCAGTTCACGGGTAGATCAGGTGCTGCGTTGACTGAAGGGGATGGGGTGATGGCCGGGGACTCTGAGCGGTTTGCTCGTGCGGTTGCCGCGACGGTTCTGGCTGCGATAGATGTTGTCGATAACTTACAGAAGTTCTTAGACGGCGCGTCTGACCGATTAGGAATTATTGATCGAAACTCTGTGATTCGTGTTGAACAGAGTCCCGTGACGGTAAACCCCGCACCTGCTCCTGGGGGTGGTAGGTGATGCCCAAGGGTTTTCGTGGTGCTTCTGCCCAGCGTTACATCACCCAATGCCAGGCCGCGCTAACAGCGGCTCATGGTGTGATTGCTGGCGTGCCTGGCGGGTTAGGGTTGCCTGAGATCAAACGGTACCGGTTAACGGTTGATGCTACTGAGGCAGGGTATGTTCCTGGTGGGGCTAGGGGTATCCGTAATGCTAGTCAGGTAGTGGTTGACCAACGAGCCAGCAACCGGCTTCGGTTGGAGGTTCGCCAGTACGGCGATCATATCGATAGAACTCTGAAAGCTCGACTAGCAGTGATTGAAGACATTGCTCGTACTGATTTCCGGCTTGCTGGTACTAGTGAGCAGCTTTTGGCTGTTGCCATGATGATGCGAGAAATCATCCCACGGTTCGCAGCCACCATGCGCGGTTCAGAACAAGTGATCCGTAACCACTCAGACGCAATGCTCGGGATTGGCGGAGGCGGTCCAGGGGTGGAGCATAACCAGGGCCAGGCCGAGGGCATCCAAGGAGAAGTAGAAGCAACGTTACGAAACCAGGTCAAAGTCATGCGCAACGGCGCTGATGCCGCTCGGGCGCGTATACGTACCTTGGGCGCGCGTGATGCAGGGGCACCAGCTTCCCCGACACAGATAACTGTTCTACAAGGAATAGCTACCCGCCTTGACCGAGGCGCTGATGCCTTACACGCAGAGATCACCAGAGCAGGTAATCTCCTTCGCGATGATGCGACCCAGATTGCTACCACGGATCGTAACTACGCCAACCGCATGCGCGAACTGGCCGAACAGATGGAAACCCACCAACGAAAGATCGAAGCAATCCGAAGTTCGTTCTGCCCCACGGCAGGCATCACGGACACTGCTGCGCTAGCAGGGATCAAAGCACAACTACCGGCAAGTGTTCGCGGGATGCTAGCGGACTACCTAGCCGCACACATCGCAGCCAGAGCATCCATCCTCGACGAAAACGGAAACCACCTAACCTACGACTGGGACTACCTACGCCAGTTTGATGTAGACCTACTCCGACGAGTAGTCGAAGCTGCTGAGGGTCCGGCGGCAGCGGCCTGGGTTGCCGAACAACTCCAGATAGCAATTGAGTACCAAGACCTCTGGCATCAAGAAGCACTTGACCGGTGGCTAGCTGGTGGACAGCAAGGAGACCGGCCACCTAACATGAGAGTTCTTCCTGACTACGAAGTTGACGTGTTCTTACAAAAACTCACCGACTGGCGAATCCGCCGCCAAATCAGCCAACTACACGAGCGCCCAGAGTTCCAGCCAAGCGTGTGGCAAATGCTAGACAACCCAGAAACCATGTGGGCCGGCACCGGACTCAACTTCACCACCCGCGAAGGATTCGTCCGAGCCTACACCCGAGAACTATTCACCATCCTCGGAATACCCGAAGACCAATGGCCCAACATCTGCTTCCAAGCCTTCATCCCACAAAATCAAACCGAATACCGCACTGGCGGAGGACAATTCCGGCCCCCCCCTTCCCAGAACCCTAACGGCACCGTATGGATCGGACCAAGATACCTAGAATGGGAAGACCTTAACTACGCGGTGGGGGTTGCTCGGCATGAAGTGGCTCATGGACGTCAATGGGTAGTAACCGGCGTCGTGGAAGGAGGCGGCGATCCCCGCCAGTTTGGTGTCTCGCCCCCTACCGCTAATGCCTGGTACCACAACTGGCGCGGCGGCAACTACCAACCACCACCATTGTCCCGCAACGACCCGAACTACGCTGAGATGATGCGGCGTTACCGCCACCAGCCAATCGAGATTGATGCCTTTGCGGTTCAGGGCAGGCGTGGTTGGGAGAAGCGGCCATGAGGCGAACAGTCATACTGCTGGCGGCATTAGTCGTGTTGACCGCCTGCAGCACCGAAGCAAACCACCCGCCTGAACGGCAAGGAGAACAACCCGTGACCGAACAACCCACCTCCGAACCCATCGAGTTCGACAAAGCCCAAACCGAAGAAGTGATTCGCGAAGCACTCAGCAACCAATTCACAGCAGAACTGAACGACAACCACAGACAAAGCATAATGAACTCTGTGGCGAGACGCACCATTGAATTGATGGAAGAACATCGGATACGCGGCGCAGTGTCCGCAAGCACTGCTGAGAATTTCTTTCTGCAACTGGACATTGTGTGTGAAGATGGCCGTAATATCCGGGTTGAAATGTGCCCTGGCAGCGGCATGATCGAGGCAATTCAGGATTTGGATACTGGTGAGTGGTTGTACTTCTTTGTACATTTGGGGGTGGGAATGCCAGATGACTAGAAACTTGTTTCGTCCGTGCTACCTCAACCAACCAATCGAGATCGATGCCTTTGCAGTTCAGGGCAGGCGTGGCTGGGAGAAGAGATAGTGAGGCGAACAGTCATACTGCTGACGGCGCTAGCCCTGCTGACCGCCTGTAGCACGGAATCAGAATACCCACTTGGGCAGCAAGGAGAACAACCCGTGACCGAACAGCCCACTCCCGAATCCATCGAGTTCGACAGGGCCCGAACCGAGGAAGTGCTTCGCGAAGCGCTCAGCGACCAATTCACACTAGAACTGAATGACAGCCGCAGAGAGGTCGGAATAGGTCATACAGTTGATCTTGTCATTGAGTTGATGGAGGAGCATCGGATACGCGGCGCAGTGTCCGCGAGCGCTGCTGAGAATTTTTTTCTGGATTTGGATATCGTGTGTGAAAACGGTCGAAACATTCGGTTCAGCATGAGTCCTGTCAGTGGGTGGGTTGAGAGAATTCGGGACTTGGATACTGGTGAGTGGTTGTACTTCTTTGTACATTTGGGGGTGGGGATGCCAGATGACTAGAAACTTGCTTCGCCCGCTCTACCTCCACCAGCCAATCAAGATTGATGCCTTTGCGGTTCAGGGCAGGCATGGTTGGGAGAAGAGATAGTGAGGCGAACAGTCATACTGCTGACGGCGTTAGCCGTGCTGACCGCTTGTAGTACGGAATCAGAATACCCGTACGGGCAGCAAGGAGAACAACCCGGGACCGAACAACCCACCCCCGAACCCATCACATTCGACAAAGCCCGAACCGAAGAAGTGATTCGCGAAGCGCTCAGCGACAAATTCACAGTAGTACTGAACGACAGCCGCAGGCAAGGCATAATGGACTCTGTGGTGAGACGTACCATTGAGTTGATGGAAGAACATCGGATACGCGGCGCAGTGTCTGCGAGTGCTGTTGAGAAGTTTTTCCTGGAGCTGGATATTGTGTGTGAAGATGGCCGTAACATCCGGGTTGAAATGTGTTCTGGCAGCGGTATGGTGCATGCCGTCAAAGATTCGGATACTGGTGAGTGGTTGCAGCCCTTTGACTTTTTGGGAGTGGGCATGCCAGATGACTAGCAATGCGCTCCGTCCATGCTGCTATAACCAACCAATCGAGATTGATGCCTTCGCCGTTCAGGGCAGGCGTGGTTGGGAGAAGCGGCCATGAGGCGAATAGTCATCCTGCTGACAGCACTAGTCGTGTTGGCCGCCTGTAGCACGGAATCAGAATACCCATTTGGGCAGCAAGGAGAACAACCCGTGACCGAACAACCCACCCCCGAACCCATCGAGTTCGACAAGGCTCGAACCGAAGAAGTGATTCGCGAAGCACTCAGCAACCAATTCACAGTAGTACTGAACGACAGCCGCAGACAAAGCATAATATATCATACAACTAAAGACATCATTGGGTTGATGGAAGAACATCGGATACGTGGCGCTGTGTCTGCGAGTGCTGTTGAAAAGTTTTTCTTGGAGTTGGCCATTGTGTGTGAAGATGGCCGTAACATCCGGGTTGAAATGAGTCCTGCCAGCGGTATGGTGCATGCCGTCAAAGATTCGGATACTGGTGAGTGGTTGCAGCCCTTTGACTTTTTGGGAGTGGGAATGCCAGATGACTAGCAACTTAAGTGAACGAAATGGCAAGAAGATGGCGCTTTGAATGACACGCACCGAAGGAGAAACGCCGGTTGAAAAGTGCCTAGAAGAAGCGTTGTCGTGCCAAGGTTTACCGGAGGCGCACTCGGCAGATTGTGGTGGGTTCTATGCCGGAGATGGTGTGGCCCTCGAAGATTTCGGGGTCGGTTGCCTTTAGGGAGCGGAGAGCCTTTCGGGCCGGGTCGATCTCCTGGGCGACATTGCGCCCCTTCAGTAGCACCATTTCCCCACCGGGGCGGAGCAGGGGCAAACATATGCGGGACAGTTTTGCCAGGTTCGCCACCGCACGAGCCGTGACTACATCGGCCTCAAAGGCACCGTGGTACTCCTCAGCTCTGCCTCGTTTGATCTCGACATTCGTCAGGCCCAGCGCCTCAACCACCTCGGTCAGCCAGATGGTACGGCGTTCCATTGGTTCGATCAGGATCACCTCCAGGGCGGGACGCATCGCGGCAACCACGATGCCGGGCAGGCCAGCCCCGGAACCGACATCCACCAGTGTGCCCGCCTCGGGTAGATGGGCGACCAGGGCGGCCGAGTTAAGCAGGTGGCGCTCCCAGAGTCGGGACACCTCGCGCGGGCCGATCAGGCCGCGCAGCTCCCCCTGGTCGCGCAGCATCGTCCCGAAGGTGAATACCGCGTCGTAGGCGGGGCCGAAGAAGTCACGAACCGCCGGGCTGTCGCCAATGGCGAGATCGTGGGCAAGGTCAGCAGCAAGAGCTGTTGATGCTGGGTCCGGCGACTCCGGTCGCTGCGCTCCCTCTGCGTAGGATGCCGGGAACTCATCAGGCACAGAACAACCGCTACCGGTAGTTTCGGCAGGGTCAACCAGCGGGAGGGGTAGGGGTGGCGTACTCACTCGGTGAGCTTGACCACTACGTAGCGGTTCGGGTCAACACCACGAGAACCGCTGATGAGTCCCGCGGCGGCGATCACATCGTGAACCACCTTGCGCTCAAAAGCGTTCATTGGTTCCATCGCCTTCTCGGTGCCGGTCTCCCTAACCTGGGCCACCACCCTTTCGGCAGCCTCGGTCAGCTCCGTGCGACGGCGGGCGCGGAAGTCACCGACATCGAGCATGAGGCGGCTGCGCTCGCCGGTCTTGGTCTGTACCGCCAGTCGGGTAAGACCCTGGAGCGCGTCGAGTACCTCGCCGCCGCGACCAACTAGATGCTCCAGCGAGGCAGAATCCTCCGAAACGATCTCGATGGCGGCGCGGCCGTGACGGACGTCGATGTCGATGTCGCCGTCGAGATCGGCGATGTCGAGCAGCTCCTCCAGATAATCGGCGGCTACTTCGCCCTCTTCTTCTAGCAGGGCCTTGCGGCTAGTCTCATCCTCCGCCGCTTCGGTGTTCACTTCAGCCTGGTCAGACATTTCGATCAACCCTTCTTCTTGCGATTCTTACGTTGTGGCTGCACGCGCTGACCCTGCGGCTTAGCAACCTCAACCTCTGGCTCATCAATGGTGATGCCCTTAGCGGCCAGCTTGCGGGCCTGCTTTTCCTTAAAGATCTTCTCGGCCTTTGAGCCGGGGGCGGGCATACGCTTAATGGTGTAGAACTGCTGACCCATCGTCCACAGGTTCGTGGCCAACCAGTAGATCAAAACACCAACAGGGAAGTTCAGACCGGACACCAAGAAAATCAGCGGCAGCACGTACAGCATGATCTTCTGCATGTTCGCAGCCGGGCCTTGGAGGGCCGACTCCGGCATGTTCTTCATTGTCAGCTGACGCTGCGTGGTGAAAGTAGTCAACGACATGGCCGCGATCAGCACCAGGATTACAACCCGCGGACCCCAGTTATCCACCTGCGTAAACACGTCGGAGAGGTTTGCCCCGAACAGGTTGGAGTTCATGATGTCGTAGGCCGTGCCGGAGTTGATCGGGCCAATCGGGCCGCGACCGCCTACCTCGCGGCCAAGCACGGCAACGTATTCGACGTTGCCCGCGCCAACATAGATGTTCGGAATGTTGTTCAACAGCCGGAAAAGTGCAAAGAAGATGGGGGATTGCAGCAGCATCGGCAGGCAGGAGGCGAACGGGTTGGTGCCGTGCTTCCGGTACAGCTCCATCGTCTCGCGGGACATCGCCTCACGGGAGGCCGGATCGGTGCGGCCCTTGTACTTCTTCTGGATCGCCTGCATCTCCGGCTGCATGATCTGCATCCCGCGCGAAGCTTTGATCTGCTTGAAGAAAAGCGGAATCAGCAGGATTCGCATGATGACGGTCAAGATGACGATGGCCAGCACCCAGGCGAAGGAGGGGCCGTCGCCGAAGCCGAGCTGAGCCAACACCCAGTGGGCGCCATACATTATCCAGCTAACCACCCACATGATGGGTGCGAGCAGGGTGTCCATCCAGCCCATAAGAGCGGTTCTCCTAAATGTTTCTGTTTTTCGGCGCTAAGCGCTGTGGTCGGGGAAGGTTACCGCCGCACCGGCGGCGTCATCGAGTTGGGCACGGCGCGATGGTGGCACATCATCCACCCCGCCCTTGCTCCACGGGTTGCACCGCAGCACCCGCCAGACGCTAAGCCCGGCGCCCCGGATCGCGCCGTGCGTGCGTAGCGCGATTATCGCGTAACGCGAGCAACTCGGATGGTAGCGGCAGGTTGGCCCGGTCAAGGGGGAGATGACAATCTGATACGCCCGCACAAGCGCCACTAGGGCGGCTGCGGGAGCGGAGCGGAGGCGGCGAATCATGTGGCCACCCTGGCCGTCAATCGTGCGGTAGCGGTGGCCAAGGCCCCGCTCACATCGTCGCTCAGGGTTTGAAAGTTGCCTGCGGCGGCAGCGGGCAGTGCCCGCATCACCGCCTGCATCCCAACGTAGCGTCCGGGGGCAACCATCTGCGCGACGGCTATTGCCCGCAGGCGACGCTTGACCAGGTTTCGTTGCACCGCATTCCCTACGGCCTTAGAGACGACAAAGCCGACCTGCGGCGGCCGGGCATCGCCGGTAGCGGCGAGATGAACCACCACCGTCGATCTGCCTGCGCGCACGCCCATGCGCACTGTCCGCGAAAAGTCAGCGGAACAACGCATCCGGTTGGGCTTGGCGAGCACGCCGTTGGCTGGCGCTCAGGCCGACAGCTCGGCGCGGCCCTTGCGACGGCGTGCCGAAAGGATCCCCCGACCGGCACGGGTGCGCATACGCAACCGGAAGCCGTGGGTCTTGGCCCGGCGACGGGTGTTCGGTTGGAAGGTGCGCTTGCTCACGGATACTCCTGTTTTACTACTTTTCGGTGGGCGCGAGGCCCGGTGGTCTGGCTATAGTCGTATGGCGTCCGACCTGGGCGCGAGCTGCGCGCTGGGGTCGGCAGAGCCGCCTGGCTGAACCGGCAGCCGCGCGAAGACGCGCGAAATCAACCGATTCGGCTGTCCAACGCTACGCGTAGCGGGGCTTTCGGTCAAACCCAGTCAGACAAGGCTCGTTGCCCGGAATGCCCAGTTTGGTAGTGCACAGGTTGTGGATAGTGCTGTGGATGGCGTAGCGTCCGGTCTCGTGAGTGAGCAAGAGATTTCGTTGGTGTGGGACCAAGCGCTGGAAACACTCAACCAACACAATATGACCGAGCGTCAGCTTGCCTTTGTCCGGCTGGCCAAGCCGTTGGCCGAGGTCAGTGACACCGTCTTTGTAGCGGTACCACATGAGCCTGCCCGCACCTACCTCGAAACATCGATGCGTGATGAACTGACCTCCGCGCTATCCTCGGTACTCGGACACGACGTGCGGCTGGCGATCACCGTTGATCCCGAAATCGACCCCGAGGGGCTAGCTGGCCCGGCCCCGGAATACACGGAGCCGGAACCTAACTTCGCCACTACCTCCGCGATGAACACCGAACCGGCTACCGATGCCCCGCGCCTGAACCCCAAATACGTCTTCGACAAGTTCGTAATCGGCGCCTCAAACCGCTTCGCTCACGCCGCGGCCGTAGCCGTGGCCGAAGCTCCGGCCAAGGCGTACAACCCCCTATTCATCTACGGCGGCTCCGGCCTAGGCAAAACCCACTTGCTGCATGCCATCGGCCACTACGTGCACAACCTGTACCCCCACGTCCGCGTTCGCTACGTGAACTCCGAGGAGTTCACCAACGAGTTCATCAACTCCATCTCCGAGAACAAGACCGGTGCCTTCCAACGACGCTACCGGGATGTTGACGTGCTGCTCATTGACGACATCCAGTTCCTCCAGGGCAAAGAGCAGACTATGGAGGAGTTCTTTCATACCTTCAACGCCCTGCACCAAGCCAATAAGCAAGTGGTAATCACCTCGGACGTCTCTCCCAAGCAGTTGGACGGCTTCGAGGAGCGGCTGCGGACCCGCTTTGAGTGGGGCCTTACGGTAGACATCCAGCCCCCGGACCTAGAGACGCGAGTCGCGATCTTGCGCAAGAAGGCGTCCGCCGAGAATCTTGATGTGCCCACCGAGGTGCTTTCCTACATCGGCTCGCGCATCTCGACCAACATCCGGGAGTTGGAGGGCGCGCTGATTCGCGTAGCGGCCTTCGCGAACCTCCAACAACAGGTGGTGGACCTGTCCTTGGCCGAGATTGTGCTGCGTGACCTGGTCAGCGACGATTCCACCGAGGTAACCGCATCACAGGTGATCGCCCAGGCGGCCTCCTACTTCAGCCTGACCATCGAGGATCTGTGTGGACCATCGCGCTCGCGGGCAATGGTGACGGCGCGACACATCGCGATGTACCTGTGCCGCGAGCTGACGGAGTTGTCGTTGCCGAAGATTGGGCAGCAGTTCGGCGATCGGGATCATACGACGGTAATGAACGCCTATCGGAAGATCGAGGCGCAGATGGCCGAGCGTCGCTCCGTTTATAACCAGGTGACGGAGTTGACGGCCAAGATCAAGCAGCAGTCGCGTAGCTAGGCCGGGGCACCTTCCGCTTGTCCCCAGCTGTGGACAACCTTTGTGGGCGAGCGTCCTGGACGGAGATTTGTCCCTGTGGATCGCCTTGTTGACATTCCGTGGGAAAGTCGCCGTTCGCTGTGGGTGACCTGCCGTTAGACCGTGGATAGTCCGGGAGCTAGCTGGTTCAGTCCACAGGTCACCTGTCTCGGTCCACGTCTTGCCACACACGTTGTACACAGTCAGAAACCCGCAGCCACCAGCAGCGTCACCGGCAATCCCCAACATCCACAACGGCTACTACTACGACTACATAGTTCTAGTTAGAGATTCCACAGCGCCTTCATCACGGCGGCGAGCATCCCTCCCGGCGAGATGGTGTACCGCTCAGAGTTGGCCGCAAAGATGACCAATGCCCTGTGCCTAACGTAAGGTTCAGACATTGCCTAGCCATACCCAATCAAAGGAGTGGGATGAAGTTCCGCGTCGAGCGCGATGTCCTGGCCGAAGCCGTGACCTGGACTGCGCGCACCCTGCCTGCGCGTCCCCCCGCCCCGGTGTTGGCTGGCGTCCGCCTAGAAGCCAGCACCGAAGGCACCATTAGTCTCTCTAGCTTTGACTACGAGGTTTCAGCCAAGGCGGAGATTCCAGCTGAGGTGGCCGAACCCGGCGTCGTGCTGGTTTCTGGCCGCCTGCTGGCCGACATCGCCAAAGCGTTGCCCTCCAAACCAGTAGATGTGGTGCTAGAGGGCACCAAGGTTTTGGTTGCCTGCGGTACCGCGAAATTCACGCTGCTAACCATGCCGGTCGAGGATTATCCGACGCTGCCAGCCATGCCTGACCTCTCCGGCACCATCTCCGGCGACGAGTTCACCCATGCGGTCACCCAGGTAGCGGTGGCTGCTAGCCGCGATGAGACCTTACCGTTGCTCACTGGGGTTCGCGTCGAAATCGAGGGCGAGAACGTCACGCTGCTTTCCACCGACCGCTACCGGCTTGCGCTGCGGGAACTCACCTGGACACCCACCTCGCCCGGCTTCTCCGCCATTGCGCTAATCAAGGCCAAGACCCTGACCGACGTCGCAAAAACCTTAGGTGCGGGCGGCGGCTCCGTGAACATTGGCTTGTCTTCTGGCGCGGGTCTGGACATGGTGGGCTTTGAGGCCGGTGGCCGTCATACCACCTCACAGCTGGTGGATGGCGATTACCCGGCTGTACGCCGCCTGTTCCCCGATTCCAAGCCGATCCATGCCGTCGTATCTACGCAGGCGCTGATCGATGCTTCGCGGCGAGTGGCGTTGGTGGCTGAACGCAACACTCCGATCCGCTTGTCCTTTACCGAGGGACAGGTTGTACTTGACGCCGGCCAGGGCGACGATGCGCAGGCATCCGAGGAGCTAGAGGCGGTGTTGGTCGGCGAAGACATCACCGTCGCCTTCAACCCGCAGTTCTTGCTCGATGGCCTGACCGCCCTGGGCACCGACTTTGTGCGGCTCTCGTTTACTCACCCGAACAAGCCAGTGGAGTTCACGGGCCAGGATTCCCTAGAGGGCGAGGACTCCCTCGACTTCCGCTACCTGCTGGTTCCCATCCGCTTCGCGGGCTAACTTGCTCTCGGTGGTTGAGCCTGTCGAAACCACCCCCATCTCCACGAGGTGATTTCGACAGGCTCAATCACCGCTAGGGCTGATGTACGTCTCTCACCTGTCATTGCACGACTTCCGCAACCATGAGTTGGTGGATGTCGAGCTGGCCCCTGGGCCTACCGCGTTTGTTGGCCGAAACGGGCAAGGCAAAACAAACCTGGTCGAAGCTATCGGCTACGTGGCAACGCTCGGTTCACACCGAGTGGCCAATGACGCTCCGTTGATCCGCGTGGGCGCAGAGCGGGCCGTGGTGCGGGCGCGAGTGGTTCGCGGGGAGCGAGCCTCGACCGTTGAGCTTGAAATCACAGCCGGTAGGGCGAATCGGGCGCGGGTTAATCGTGGGCAGTTGGGCAGCCCCCGCGATGCGTTGGGCATTCTGCGAACCGTGCTGTTCGCCCCCGAAGACTTGGCGCTCGTAAAGGGCGATCCCGACGGACGCCGCCGCTTTCTCGACCTGCTGGCCGTGCAGCTACTTCCGCGAATGGCCGGACTGCTCAGCGACTATGAGCGGGTGATTCGCCAACGCTCCGCCCTCTTGAAGTCGCTCCGCGTAGCCGGGCGGGGCGCCGATCTCACCACGCTGGATGTGTGGAACGCGAAGGCCGCAAACTTAGGCGGTCAAATCCTCGCGCTCCGCTTGCAGTTGGTTCGCGCGCTTGGCCCGGAGTTGCTAGCCGCCTACACGCAGGTAAGCGACGCAAACGGCGACGCCGAACTCACCTACCGCTCTAGCATCAACCACCTACTGCCTTTCTCCCCACCCTTCACGTCATTCCGCGCGAGCGTCAGCGAGTCGCGGAACCTAGACCAGACAGTCGCCACGGCACCCTCGGCCGAGCTATTGGAATCTGCCCTGCTTGCGGGCATGACCGAGGCTCGCGCTAAGGAGATTGATCGGGGCGTGAGTCTGATCGGCCCCCACCGCGACGACCTACTGCTCACCCTCTCTGGCCTGCCCGCCAAGGGATACGCCAGCCACGGCGAGTCTTGGTCTTTCGCCCTCGCTCTTCGCCTGGCCTCTTACCGCCTCCTCGGCGGCGGTGATGGCCTCCCAGCCAACGATCTGCTACGTCATTCTGCGCGGAGCGAAGCGGAGTCGCAGAACCCAGAGGTTGCGGTCACATCTGGCTCCGGCGACTCCACTGGCTCCGCTCCCTGCGCGCAGGATGACGGAGGAGGAGAGGTCGCCAAGCAGGCCGAGGCCGAGGTGAACGACTCAGACCTGTTCTGGAATCCCGACCACGGCACCGACGCCGATCCGGTACTCATTTTGGACGACGTATTCGCCGAACTTGATACCCGCCGCCGGGAACGTCTGGCCGAACTTGTGGCCCCGGCCCGTCAGGTAATCATCACGGCGGCGGTGCCAGAAGACGTGCCGCCCGCGTTAATGGCCACCCGCTTCGACGTGGCCGCCGGGCAGGTGACCCGTGCCTGAACAGCCTGCCGTCTCGAATCTTCCCCCACAGCAAAACGAAGAGACACCGGGGACGCGGCCATCGAGCCTCACCTCAGGGGAGGTTGTGCGGGCGGCGCTGAATCGCGTCAAGGCCGCCGCGCGCGCTCAGAATCTCCGCCCGGGAATGCCCGGCTCTCCCTCCCGGAAGCGGCGCTCTCCCGCCGCCGACAACCGGGGCGCCTACCGCGATCCGCAACTGCTCGGCGGCTCGCTTGGCTCGTTGCTGGCCGACATGGGCTGGAGTGAAGACGTGGCCGTGGGTGGGGTGATTGGCCGGTGGCGAGAGGTGGTTGGCGAACAGATCGCGGATCACTGTACCCCCGAGGTATTCGAGGGTTCGGTGCTGACGGTGCGTGCTGACTCGACGGCCTGGGCCACCCAGGTGCGCCTGCTCACCCCCACTCTGTTGCGTCGTCTTGGCGAAGAGCTGGGCGAGGGCGTAGTGGCCGAGGTTAAGGTGCTCGGCCCTGCTGGCCCCTCCTTCAAACGCGGCCCTCGCTCCGTCCCCGGCCCCGGCCCCCGCGACACCTGGGGTTAATTTTCCTAACCGCTAGTCTTGCTCTTTCTATAACAGTAAGATAGTTTTCACTTATGGTAAACAGTAGTAGGTCGGCGCTTAGCGTTTTCTTGCGCTCTGATGCTCAGGGGACGATCCTCGCGGAGACTCTAGGGAGACCCGGGGAAGAGATGACCCTGACTGATCTGGCGACGCGCACGGGTGTGAACATCGCAACTACGCATCGAGAAGTGCAGCGGTTGGTCACGGCGGCGGTGCTAGTTGAGAGGCGCGTTGGCCAAGCGCGCTTGGTTTCCGCGAACACGACACATCCCTTGTTCACTAACATGCAGGCCATCGTTAACCAAACCTACGGCCCCGAGCCGGTGCTGCGAGATTTGTTCGATGGCACTCCCGGAGTTCAACAGGCTTTTATCTATGGATCATGGGCGGACCGAAGGCGAGGTGTTCAAGGCCCACCGCCACAAGACATTGATGTGTTGGCTGTAGGTGAACTCGATCTGCCCACGATGCTTTCCATCCGCCAGGAGGCAGGGCGCAGGCTGCGTCGCGAAGTAAACATTCACCGCGTTGCCGCTGAGGCATGGGCTAACCCCGGCGAAGATTCGTTCCTCACAACCGTTCAATCCCGCCCCCTCATCCCACTGGGTAAGGAAGCGTGATGTCCCCGAAGCGAAAGAACCCTGGAAGGTATGGGGTATCTGCTCCGCCGCGTGAGTCAATGCCTGAGCAGGTGGAGTGGGCTTCCGCTGATGGAGCCATCGATTACCTGGTAGCCGAGGGACGGCTTGAACACGTAGATCCTGCCTCAGCACCGGCAGTTGACATGATTGACCAGGCTCGAGAGTTTCTAGCGGCTGCTCATCTCTCCAGACAATCTATTTTGACTCGTCCAGCATTTATCAATGCTTACGACGCGGCGCGGCAGGCGCTAACCGCGATTTTGCAGACCCAGGGGCTGCGCCCACGGGGTGGCGACGGCGGGCATCATGTGCTGTTCGAGGCAGTGTCGCCACAGTTTCCCAGCAACCTTGGCACGGTCACCCAGTTTGACTGGATGCGGCAACGTCGAAATGACACTCAGTATCCGAGCGGTAGCCCACCCGTATCGATGATCGAGGTCGATGACGCGATCGCTGCCGCCGAGGCAATCATCGGGCTAGCTGACGTTTATCTGTACCACCACGCGTAGCGACTCGTTTCGATTGCGCGGGGTGGGCAAAATGGCGTCCTTAAGAGGGCAGCAGGGGTTCTATGGTGGCGGCGATGGTTAGGAGGCGTTCATCGGCGCCGAGGGGGCCGAGTAGTTCGGCTGAGCAGGGGAGCGGGGTATTCCCATCCTCCGGTGCGACCAGGCCCAGGGGGAGGCCGAGGGCGGGTTGGCCGGTGTGTTCCGACCAGCGGGTGAACACGCCGGGCTGCTCTACGCCGATGCGGGTTGCTACCTGCTGCGCGCTTGGATATAGCACGGCGTCGAGTTGTTGCTCCGCTAGAAGGCAATGGGTGTACTCGCGTAGGGCTAGTCGGGCGGCATATCGGGCGGCCAGCTCGGTTGGCTCCGGCAGCGGTACGTCCTCCCAGCCCAGGCCGCGGCGAACATAACTGGTCATCGGC
>WQZL01000014.1 GCA_009780755.1 Promicromonosporaceae bacterium
AAGCCCCGGGTACGGATGCGTTCAGGGTTGTCGCGGAAGGCGTCGGTTTGCCGCAGCTCATCTTCGACCATCCGCACGAGGTATCCAGCCTGCCCGCCGAGAGTGTTGGTGCGCGGCGGGCGCGGGTTGAAGGCCGGGAATTCGGCGGCGGCGCGCTCTGCCGAGGTGATGTAACCGTAGTGGTACATGCGGTTGATGGAGCGCGTCCATCGACGAAGCGCTTGGGCTTCGTTTACGTCTGGGTCCCAGTTGTTGGGCGAGGGCAGGATGCCGGCCAACAGCGCGGCCTGCGATGGGGTTAGATCGGCGGCGCTGACGGAGAAGTACATCTGGGCGGCGGCTTCAATGCCAAAGGTGTTCCGCCCCCAGTAGATGGTGTTCAGGTATGCCTCAAGGATTTCCTCCTTGGGCGTAGTCCGCGTCACTTTTATCGCCATGATGGCCTCGCGCGCCTTGTCTACCAGCCCCTCATTGGAATCCATCTTGGTGCGTTCGACGTATTGCATGGTGATGGTGGAGCCGCCCTGTAGCGGGTTACCGCGCAGGTTATTCCACACGGCTCGGGCCAGGCCGCGGAAATCGACGCCTGGGTTGGTCCAGAAGGAGGCATCCTCCGAGGTGACGACGGCGCCAGCCACGAAGGCGGGCAGCTCGTCAAGGGTTACCAGCACCCGCCGCTCTTGGAACAAGGTGGCCACAGGGGTAACGCCATCGGAGAAGTAGATGGTGGTGATCTGATGTTCGATGTTGGCCAGGTTGGGCGGAATCTCCGTGGAGGTCCAGGCGCCCCAGAACAGCCCGGCACAAAAGGAGATGAAGAACAGGCCAGAGCCGACGACTATCCGCCAGGAGGGCAGCCAGCGATGGAACCAGTTCTTGCCCTTGCGCGGGTAGTTCCAGAACTTTCGCTTCGGCAGCGGGCGCCTTTTTTGGGATGTCGCTGGGTGGCTCGGCTGCGGGTTTTGCCGTTCCGACAGCGCGCTCCTCCTAGTGACCACGAGAAGACCTTACAGCGGCGGCTATCTACTCAGCCATCGTTCTGGCTACAGTAGGCTGGCCTCGCCGCCGCGCGACATCGCCACGGCTCGGAGGTTGACGCGAGCGCACTCTGCCCCTAGTGTCTGTTCCGCAGATGTATCGACTCGATACGTCGCGCCGCAAGTATCGATCCGAGATAACGACCCGACACCGAGGTGGGCAGGAGGAAGCCGTGCGCAGCAGCCGCTCGACGGTGCTGGAAACAGCCATCCTCGGCCTACTGAACTCGGCCCCCCTGCACGGTTACGAGTTACGCAAGCAACTTTCCGAGCTGCTCGGCCCGTTCCGGGCGTTCTCATATGGCACCCTCTATCCGGCGCTGCGCTCGCTACAGGAACGCGGTCTGCTAGATTCACACGAGGCCACCGTGCCGGTCAAGACAACCAAATCCGTCCGCCTCACCACGTCGGGCGATACCGCGCGCAGCAGCGGCCGTCGCAGCCGCATCGTCTACGAACTTACCGACAGCGGCCGGGAGTATCTCCAGGCCGTTCTTGCCTCCTCCGGTCCAGCCGCGTGGGAGGACGAAAACTTCGACGTCCGCTTTGCACTGTTTTCGCAGACGGATGCCGAAACCCGCCTACGGATCCTGGAGGGTCGGCGCAGCCGACTCACCGAAAGACTGGAGGCGGCCCGCCAGTCCGCAGCTCGCACCAATCAGCAACTCGACGAATACACGTTCGAGTTGCAGCGTCACGGCCTTGAAAAAGTCGAACGCGAGGTGCGCTGGCTGGACGACCTCATCACCCAAGAAAGAGGCCGCACCGAGCGGCCCTCAACCACTCATAAGGAGCGAGGATGACCGCCATCCGCGTCGCCATCGTTGGTGTTGGCAACTGCGCTGCGTCCCTAGTCCAGGGCCAGCACTACTACAAGGACGCCGACCCGGCCAGCAAGGTACCGGGTCTGATGCACGTGCAGTTCGGCGACTACCACGTCCGCGACCTGCAATTCGTGGCGGCGTTCGACGTTGACGCCAAGAAGGTTGGCCTTGACCTGGCCGATGCCATCTTGGCCTCGGAGAACAACACGATCAAGATCGCCGATGTGCCCGCCACCGGAGTGCTGGTGCAGCGCGGCCCCACCCTAGACGGCCTGGGTGACTACTACTCGGCCACCATCTCCGAATCCGAGGCCGAGCCGGTGGATGTAGTGCAGGCTCTGAAGGACGCCAACGTTGACGTGCTGGTTTCGTACCTGCCCGTCGGCTCGGAGCAGGCCGACAAGTTCTACGCTCAGTGCGCCATCGATGCGAAGGTTGCGTTCGTCAACGCCCTGCCCGTATTCATCGCCTCTGACCCTGAGTGGGCCGCGAAGTTCGAGGCGGCTGGCGTGCCTATCGTCGGTGACGACATCAAGAGCCAGGTTGGCGCCACCATCACCCACCGCGTGCTGGCCCGCTTATTCGAGGATCGCGGCGTAATTCTCGACCGCACCTACCAGCTCAACGTCGGCGGCAACATGGACTTCAAGAACATGCTGCAACGCGACCGCCTAGAGTCGAAGAAAATTTCCAAGACGCAGGCCGTGACCTCCAACCTGGATGATGGCCCACTGGCTGGCAAGATCGAAGACCCGAATGTGCACATCGGCCCGAGTGACTACGTCGCCTGGCTGGACGACCGCAAGTGGGCGTACGTGCGTCTGGAGGGTCGCGCGTTTGGTGAGGTGCCGCTGAACCTGGAGTACAAGCTTGAAGTGTGGGACTCTCCGAACTCGGCCGGCATCATCATCGACGCCGTACGCGCCGCAAAGATCGCCCTCGACCGAGGCATCGGTGGCCCGATCCTCTCCGCCTCGACGTACTTCATGAAGAGTCCGCCCGTGCAGATGCGCGACAACGTGGGCCGCGAGCAGCTCGAAGGCTTCATCGCTGGCACCGTCGAGCGCTGAAACCACCTAGCTGATGGGGCCGGGCCAAGCATCCCGGCCCCCTCTACATTCCCCGTCTTTTCGTTGAGGTCGGTAGTTTGCGTTGAGGTCGGTCGCTCGAGTTACCGATCTCGACGCAAACTACCGACCTCAACGCCCCGCAACGGATTAGGAACCGACCGTGAGCGTCCTATCTGACCTTCGTACGCTGCTTCGCTTGCCTGGATTCCGGCGCCTGTTCACGGTGCGGCTCGTCTCGCAGGCTGGCGATGGCGCGTTCCAGGCGGGGCTGGCGGCGGTGCTTTTCTTTTCCCCGGAAAACGCGGGAACGGCGGCCGATGTGGCCGGCGGTTTCGCCATCATGTTCGCGCCCTTCGTGTTCGCGCCCTTCGTCGGAGTGATGCTGGATCGTTGGCGCCGCCGCCAGGTGCTGCTGTGGGCCAATATCGCCCGCGGCCTGGTGACTGCGTTTGCCGCGCTGGCGATGCTGCTGTGGGGCGGCACCTGGGTGGTGGCGGCCATCGGCCTGGTAGCGCTCAGCCTCAACCGCTTCATCCTCTCGGGCCTCTCTGCCGGGCAGCCGCTGATAATCGAGACAGACGCCAACGCACTCCGCGCGCAGCTAGCTTGTTCGGGCGGCGAGGAGAAGGCTGGCGCTGACGAGCAAAGCAAGCAGCATGAGCCACCACTAGATGGCCGAGAACTCCTGCTCACCGCGAACGCCATCGTTCCGACGATGGGTACGGGCGCGTACGGGGTTGGCCTCGGCGTCGGCGTATTTCTGGCTCTTTTCGTGACGGAGGGGCGGGGGCGAGATGCCGCTGTGCTGGCCCTGGGTGCCATACTCATGCTTGCCGCAGCGACCCTTGCGCTGCGGTTGCGCCCAACCCAGCTTGGCCCAGAACACCCGGCCACCACCCCCATTCGCGATGATATTGCCGTCGTCCTTTCCGATATGGGCCGCGGTGCCCGTTACCTCATGGACCGTCGAACTCCCGCGCAGGGGCTGGCGGCGATGGCCGCACACCGATTCCTGTTCGGCATCGTGTTTATTGCCGCAATCCTGATCTCGCGCAACCTGCTTAACCCCGGTGACCTGGATGCGGGCATCGCCACTTTCGGAGCGATTATGGGCATGATCGGCGTGGGGGGCGGCATCGCGGTGGTTATCACACCCACGCTCTCGCGCTATACCGGACCGCAGGTATGGGTGGCCTTGATGCTGTCGCTGGCGGCGGCATCGCAAGCATTGCTAGCGCTCAGCTATGCCCGCTGGGTGATTCTGGCGTGCGCCCTGCTGCTGGGCACGGCGGCGCAGGCCGCAAAGATCGCGGTGGACACCATCGTGGCGAAAGACACCCACGATGAATTCCGTGGCCGAGCCTTCGCTTTCTACGACCTACTGTTCAACGCGGCATTCACGGGTGCCGCCGTTTTTGCGGCCTTTACCGTGCCCGACACGGGCTGGAGTCACATCCTGTTCTGGGGCATGGCCGCCGCCTACTTAGGCGCTGCCGCCCTCGTCTACTTCCGCGCCACCCGCACCCCCGCCGAAATAGACCCCGCCGCCTACACCGCCCCCACCCCGTAACCTCGAGGTCGGTCATTTGCGTTGAGATCGGTCGCTCAAGTTACCGACCTCGACGCAAATGACCGACCTCGGTGATAGGGGTGAACTCCCGGTGTGCTTATGCCCGGCACAGGTGGGGAGCCATCAATCAACGAGACAGGGACCTCGGCAATGCAGTCGTCTCTCCCTAGCAACATCGGGGTCACCTGGCACATGGTGTCCGGGGTGGGCGCCAATGTGGTGTTACCGGACACCGGCAGCGATGACCACACCACCACCTACCACTACTCCTCCCCGGCAGATGTGTGGGGCATCCAGTTCGGCCTCGGACCTAAAACCTTCACCGCCATCCACCGCTTCCAGGCGGCGCTGCGCCTGACCCGCGCCGGAACCTCCGCAGCGGAGACCGCCGCCCAGGCACACCTGGCCCGCGATGCCAAGCGCTTCAGCGGCCTCACCTTCGGCGCCCTGCTCGCCCTAGAGAATGGCACCCAAGGCATGGCCGACGCCACCCTCCCCTAGCTTCCTACCCAACCGAAGCGAGCAGGGAGTGCCGAATCGGTCTTTTGAGATGCCGGGAGGCGAGCGTGCGGAAGAATGAGGGGGTGGATATGCATGAGGCTAAGTGGCAGCCGATGATGCGGGTTGCCCTTGCGCAAGCGCGGAAGGCGTTGGATACCGGCGATGTGCCGGTGGGAGCCGTTGTCGTGGGGCCGGATGGGGTGATACTCGGCGTCGGGCGCAACCGGCGCGAGGCCGACGGCGACCCCACCGCCCATGCCGAGGTGCTGGCGTTGCGGGCCGCGGCCAAGACGTTGGGGGGCTGGCGGCTCGAAGGTTGCACCCTCGTGGTCACGCTGGAGCCGTGCGTCATGTGTGCCGGAGCGTTGGTTGCGGCGCGAGTAGATCGCATCGTGTTCGGAGCCTGGGAACCGAAGACGGGCGCGGTTGGTTCTGTCTGGGACCTGGTGCGCGACCAGCGCGGCAACCATCCCGTTGAGGCCGTGGGGGGAATGCTGGCTGAAGAGTGTGGCGACCTGCTGCGGGAGTTCTTCGCAGCAAAGCGCACAAGTGATGATTAGGAGTGATCGTGGACGAGACGACCCACACACCCCCAATGGTTGAGCCTGTCGAAACCACAGAAGCTCCCACGTCATCCTGCGCGAAGGGAGCGCAGCGATTGGAGTCGCAAGACTCAGTCCCAAACACCCCCGAGCATTCTGGGTTCCGCGACTCGCTATCGCTCGCGCGGAATGACAGAGAGGCAACCAAGCTCCGCCGCGGACGTGACCGCACCGTTGTCGTGTTCGAGCCGCGCAACGTGTGGCGCACCGGCTTAACCGTACTCACACTGATTGCGCTGGCCACCGCCGTGATGGCCGTACTCAGTGCCGGCTCTGGCCTGCTGTTCACCATTTTTATGGCCTGGTTTGTCTCGCTGGCCATCGAACCTGCCGTAAAACGCCTCGCCACCCGCATGCCCCGTGGTGCCGCCACCGGCCTGGTAATGGCCGGGCTTATCCTGGCCATCGCGGCATTCGTTGGGCTATTCGGCAATCTAGTGATCTCACAGATCGCCACCTTCATCGAGAACATCCCAAACATCGTCGATACCGTGCTTTCTTGGCTGGAGAACCAATTTGGTTTCACTTACACGCTTGACGATCTATTCAGCGATCTACAGGCCCATGTTGGCGATGCCGCCAGCCTTGCCGCCACCATTGCCGGGGGCATCATCTCGGCGCTGACCACCCTGATGGGCGCGGTGGGCACGTTGCTGGTGTTCTGCTTCATGCTGTTCTACCTGTCGGCCGACGGGCCACGCCTGCGCCGCTGGATCGCCTCACTGTTCCCGCCGAAGGCACAGGCCACGACGCTGATTGTTTGGGACACGATGGCCGAAAAAACCGGCAACTATGTGGCCGCCCGCGCCATCCTCGCGGCGGTCAACGCCACGCTGTCGGGCATCGTGTTTGCCATCATCGGCCTGCCCTACTGGCTGGCGCTCGCGCTGTGGACGGGCATCATCGCCCAACTGATTCCAGTGATCGGCACGTACATCTCGATCGCGGTACCGGTATTGATCGGCCTGCTCAGCCCCAACCCGTGGCTGGGGCTGATCGTACTGATCTGGGGCATCTTGTATCAGCAGGTGGAAAACATAACGATGGAGCCGCGGATCAGTGCCCGGGCTGTCGAGGTGCATCCGGCGGTGGGCTTTGGCTCAGTGATTCTGGGGACGACAATGTTTGGGCTGCCGGGCGCGCTGATGGCGATTCCGGTGGTGGCGATGCTCATGTCGCTGCTCGACATCTACCGCGTCCGCTACACGCTGCTCGACGAAATCGCCGAACACCCCACGGACATCGCCGCCCGCGAACGCGCCAAGCGTCGGGCCATCCGCCGCGAGCGCCAAACAGCGTGACGGCACCCTTAATACCCCGAGCGGAAAACCAGGGGAGTCCCTAATAGCGGGCAGCTACCGCCCCTACATAGGGTGAGATACATGACATCCCTGACCCCCGCTCCAGAGCCACAGCCCTACGAAACCACATCGCAACCGCTGTACTACCAGGAAGCGCCCGAGCCGTCGCCGAGCAATTCCCGCAGCGGATTCGTGGTTGGCGGAACACTGCTGGCCATTGCTGTCGCGTTGGGCGGTCTGCTGATCGCCGAACGGACTATCGGCGGAACTGACATCTCGCATACCACCCATCGCTCCGGCTTCTCCACCATTGAACTGATTGCCGATGATGATGTGACCGTTCGTGTCGCGCCGGGGGACATCTCGATGGAGAGAATCGCTCATCGCGGATTCCGAAGCCCACACTTCTCGGTGGACGAACATGGCGACCGTCTGGTGGTGCGGCACGAATGTCCCGGCTTCAATATAAACTTCCTTGGGTTATTCCGCTGTTCGGGAGAACTGCATGTCACCGTGCCCGAGTACACCAATGTCATAATCCGCACCACCAACGGGCGCATCGAAGTTGCTGGTGTCGCCGGTGATGTCGAGGCTCGTACTTCGAATGGCCGCGTGTCTGTCACAGATATCTCTGGAACCGTGCGGGTAAATACGTCTAACGGACGGATCGACGCCGGGAATATCAGCGGTAATCTCACCGCACAGACCTCTAATGGGGTCATCAACTTGCAAGAAATTGATGGCAACGCGGAGGCCCGCACTTCCAACGGACGCATCGAGATCGAGCGGGTAACCGGCGACGTCTTCGCCCGAACCAGCAATGGCGCCGTCACGGTTTATGGCGACGGAGAGCCGGTGCGGCTGACAATTAGCACCAGCAACGGTCGGCAAACCGTTGAGGGCGCCACCGACCCGAACGCGCGACGTTCGGTAGAGATTCGCTCATCCAACGGCAGCGTGTCGTTCCTCAGCCCGCGCCACTGATCGGCTTAGCTAAAGATCAACCGGTTAAGTGGGTACTTGGCGCCTAAAACAACACTTCGGCTTCCCAGTCCTGGCTGGTCGGTTTGCGGGGCTGAGCAACACGTCTCGTCCTCGGTCCAGCCTCGGCGTCAGTTGAATCGGTTGAAACCGCAGGTTTCGCCACTAGGTGTTCGCCGATGCTGCCCCGGCCTTCGGCCCAGTCGCGGGCCGCAATGCCCGCTAACTCGTCGGCGCGTTCGTTGAACGGGTTGCCCACATGGCCGCGTACCCAACGAAATCGCACCGGCCCCTCACGTCTGGCGATGGCGTCATCGATGGCCTGCACGAGTTCAAGGTTGCTGATCGTCTTACCGGCAGCGTTGCGCCAGCCCTTCGCCTTCCAGCCGGGCAGCCAGGTGGAGGCGCAGTTAATCGCATACTGAGAGTCGGATTCGATGAGCAGCGGAGCCTTACCGGGATGCGCCTCAATAGCCCGCAACACGGCGGTGAGTTCGGCAATCTGATTGGTGCCCACGGCGGCCCCGCCGGAATCGAACCGCACACCATCGTGCGCGATCCAGGCCCAGCCGATGGCGCCGCCGGGGTTTTTGAGGCACGAGCCGTCGGTACTCACGATTATCACATCATCGATTGTGCCGCGCCCCCCTGACAACAACGAAATCCGCGCGCAATATTGGGCATTTGCTGGCTCTCAGCCTGCGTCTGTGTATCAGCGCTACGCGCTTGACTCCCTCCTGAGCCTCGGCCAAACGAACAAGTTCGTTGGCTCTCAGCCTGCGTCGGGAGTACGGTTATCCCATGAGGTCAGCGACGCCCGACTCGGGGAACACGCCGGTGTGCGTGGTAGTTCGACTTCCCGAGCTGGGGCGTTACGAGGCACATCAACCAGGCGATGACCGCGTAATGGGCTGGCTGAACTATCGCATTGAGGGTGCCGTGATGGTGATCTCTTCTACGACCACAGTGCCGGAGTTTCGCGGGCGCGGCGTCGCCAGCGAGTTGACTCGCACCGCTTTAGACGATGCGGTTGCCCAGGGTTTAAGCGTGGACGCGCTGTGCTGGTACGTCGCCGAGTTCATCGAACGCAACCCGCGCTACTACTCGTTGCAGGTGTAGACCCGTCACAATGGACCCCGTGTCTGCCGATAACCCGCTCAGCCCCGCCGACCTACCCCTGCGTATCGAACGGGCGGATGTGGTGGTGGTCGGTGGCGGCGGGGCCGGGCTGAGCGCCGCGCTGGCAGCTGCGGAGTCGTTCGTGACTCGGGGCCAGGCTGATGCCGTGATCGCTTTGATTTCCAAGGTGTACCCGATGCGGTCGCACACCGTGGCTGCTGAGGGTGGCGCAGCCGGGGTAATGCCCGGCGGCGGCGACTCCCTGGAACAGCATGTGGCCGACACGCTACGTGGCGGGGCCGGGCTTTCGCATGAGGATGCGGTGCGGTTCATCGTCGAGCAGGCTCCGATAGAACTGGCTCGGTTAGAGCGACTGGGAATGCCGTGGACCCGGGATGAGAGCGGGCAACCCGCCGTGCGGCCTTTCGGTGGCATGACCCACCCCCGCACCTGGTTCGCCGCCGACAAGACCGGCTTCCACCTGCTGCACACCCTGTACCAGACCACTCTCCGCACAAAGTCCATTCACCACTTCAACGAACACCTCGTTCTTGACCTACTCCTCGACGACACGACACGGCCCTCCCTGCACAGGGAGCAGACCGGGTTTGGCCGACGGTCGCACGGCGTCGTCGGCTACGACCAGCAGCGCGGTGAGGTAGTGGTGTGGCTGGCACCCGCCGTGATCCTCGCCACGGGCGGGTATGCCCGCGCCTGGGGTACTTCCACCAACGCGGGAATCGTCACCGGCGACGGCCTCACGATGGCCCTACGCGCCGGGCTGCCGCTACGCGATCTGGAGATGGTACAGGTTCATCCCACCTGCCTGCCCGGATCGGGCATTCTCATCACCGAGGCGGCGCGCGGCGAGGGCGGCGTGCTACTCGATGCGAACGGCGAGCGCTACCTGGCCGATTACGGCCTCGGCCCACCCACCCCGCGGGGAGAGCCGATGGCGCGGCGAATGGAACTCGGCCCGCGCGATGCGCTCTCCCAAGCCTTCTTTCACGCCGAACGCGATGGTCGTACCACCTCCACCGTCGAGGGCAGCGTCGTCTACCTCGACCTGCGACATCTTGGAGCCGAGAGAATCAAGGAGCGCTTGCCGCTGGTCTCGGAGCTGGCCCGACGATTTGCGGGCGTCGATCCCACACAGGAGCCGATTCCGGTGCGACCGGCGGCGCACTACACGATGGGGGGCATTGTCACCACGCCGATGGGTCAGGTGCTAACGGCGGAGGGCACGAAAGTAGCTGGCCTGTTCGCGGTCGGGGAATGCGCCTCCACCGGCCTGCACGGCGCAAACCGACTCGGCTCGAACTCCCTGGTGGAAACCTTGGTAGTGGGCCGCGCCGCCGGTGCTACCGCCGCCTCACTTGCTGAGGTTAACGACGATTCGGCAGTTTCTACTCGATTCGGCAGTTCAAACTGCCGAATCGACGTCAAACTGCCGAATCGTCCGCAAGACGCCGAACAGCGGTTGATCGCTCACGCTCGCGAACTTGCCGCCGGATGGTTGGCTATGCGGGGGCGAGGCATCGAATCTCCGGCGGAGATTCGTCGGGAACTGGGTCGCGTACTCGATGCCGAAGTGAGCATCTTCCGCGACGCAGCGGGGCTGGCCCGTGCCGCTACCGCCCTTGATGGTCTGGCCGCCCGCTACGAAAATGTGCGCGTCGCCGACACATCGGACGTACTCAATACCGATTGGGTACAGGTTCTCGAACTTGGGGCCATGCTGACCCTGGCGCGCGGTACCATCGCCGCCGCGCAAGCTCGCGAGGAGTCCCGCGGCGCCCACCAGCGCCTCGACTTCCCCGATCTTGACCCTGCAGCCCACCACTCCATCACCGCCATGAACACCGACAACTCCCTCCGCGTGCACTTGTCCCTAGCCGAGCGCGGCAAGGACGAAGGTTCACCCGGTGATGACGCTCACTCTTGCCCCGCTCGCCAGAATGATAGGGAGGAGGGGCGATGAGCGAACAGACCTTACGGGTAGCGGTTACTCGGCAGGAACCAGGCCAGGAGCCACGCGACGAAATGTTCGATGTGCCGTTCGATGAGCGCACCTCCGTACTCGATGCTCTTGATTGGATTAAAGACCATGCGGAGCCGGGGCTGACCTTCCGCTGGTCGTGCCGGTCGGGGGTGTGTGGTTCTTGCGGCGTAATGGTTAACGGTCGCCCCGTGCTGAGCTGTGAGACTACGGTGGCTGGATATCGCACCTCGGGCCTCACCGTTGGCCCGCTGGAAAACGCCCGCGTGCAGCGTGACCTTGCGGTAGACACCGAAGGCTTCGTGGCGAAACTGCGCGAGGTCAAGCCCTGGTTATTATCTGACCCGGATTCCAGCTCCATCGCGCCCTGCTCGCAAAATAATGATGAGGGGATAGCACGCTCACCGCAAGGCGGGGTAGCTGCAGAATGCTCGTTGCCGAATGACATTGAGGGCTGCTCGCTACCGATGCACACGCAAACTCCACAGCAGGCGGCGATGTTCGCAGATTACTCAGCCTGCATCAACTGCCTGCTCTGCTACTCCGCCTGCCCCGTGCTGACCGAGGTGCCAGATTTCCTTGGCCCAGCCGCAATCGCATTGGCTCGCCGCTGGGACCTCGATTCGCGCGACGAGGGCGCAGCCACCCGCGCCGAGATACTCATCGAAAACGAGTTCGGCATCTGGCCCTGCAACCAAAACGGCGCCTGTACCCGCGCCTGTCCCAAGGATGTAGACCCGGCCCGCGCCATCCGCGACACCCAACGCGAAGCCCTAAGCGGCTAACCGCCCCGCCGAACCGGACTTCCGTCGACTTTTCCTGCGCCGAACCGGATGTCTGCTGGCTCTAAACCGTTTCAGCCTCGACAAACATCCGGTTCGGCGTTTCGCAGAGCGACGGAGATCCGGTTCGGTTGGGGTCAGAGAGTGGACAGATTGGCCGGTTCGATGGCGTCAAGGATGGCTAGTTCGGCGAGGTCGGTGGCGATTAATTCGGCGATCTGGATGGCGTTGAGAGCGGCGCCTTTGCGGAGATTGTCGCCGGAGACGAACAACACCAAGCCGCGTCCGTCTGGTACCGACCGGTCTTGACGCACGCGGCCCACCAACACTTCATCGGTCCCGGCGGCGGTCAGCGGCGTAGGCACATCTACCAGGCGGATGCCGGGGGCGGCGGCCAGCAGTTCTAGCGCCCGCTCGGGTGTGATCTTCTCTGCGAACTCGGCGTGGATCGCCAGTGAGTGCCCCGTAAACACCGGCACCCGGACACAGGTACCCGCGACAGCCAGGTGTTCCAGGCCCAAGATTTTGCGCGACTCAAAACGGAGTTTCTGCTCCTCGTCGGTTTCACCCGAACCGTCATCCACCAACGAACCGGCCATCGGCAACGCGTTGAACGCGATAGGGGCGACATACTTGACCGGGGGCGGGAAAACGATGGCATCACCGCGCAAGGCGAGGGATTCCATGTGACCGCTGGGGGAGGCGCTCTCCGAGGCCCGAACTACGTCATTCTGCGCGGGGGGAGCAGAACTCCGCTCCGGATGACGGGGTTGGCCTTGCTCAACTGATGAGGGGGTGGCGGCGGCGCGAATGCCGTTTGCCAGCTCAGCTACCCCAGCGACGCCCGTGCCCGAGACGGCCTGGAACGTGGTGATCCGTAGGCGCAGCAGCCCGGCCTCGCGGTTTAGTGGCGCAAGCGCGGGCATGGCAATCATGGTGGTGCAGTTTGGGTTCGCGACGATGCCCAGAGCGGCATCTGCGATGGCATCGGGGTTCACCTCGGCCACCACCAGCGGCACGGCCGGATCGCGGCGCCAAGCCGACGAATTGTCCACCACCACGGCCCCCGCCTCGGCGAAGCGTGGCGCGTGTTCCCGTGAGGTTTCGCCCCCGGCGGAGAACAGCGCGATATCCACGTCCGCGAGCGCCTCGGTGGCGGTGGCGGCCACGTCCTCTACCACCACGTCGCGTCCGGCAAAGGGCAGCGTCATCCCGGCGGAGCGAGCGGAGGCGAAGAAACGAATCCCACGCACCGGGAAGTCGCGCTCGACCAGTAGGTCACGCATGACGGCGCCCACCTGCCCGGTGGCTCCGACGATGGCGACGGTTACGCCGTCATCGGCAATCCCTGTTTCTGGGTTCTGCGACTTCGCGCAGGATGACGCGGGGAAGGGTGCCGTACTCTGCGATGCAGGATCAGGGGGTGGGAGTGTTGATTCGAGCATGGGTCTACCTTCCCGTTCCGGCGTAGACGGTGGCTTCGGCATCGGCGTCTAGGCCGAAGGCGGTGTGGATGGCCCGCACAGCATCTTGCAGGGAGTCGGCGCGGGTGACCACGGAGATGCGAATCTCGGAGGTGGAAATCATCTCGATGTTGATACCTGCATCACGCAGCGCCCCGAAGAACCGGGCGGAGACACCGGGCGAGGTCTTCATGCCCGCGCCCACCAGTGAGAGCTTGCCAATCTGATCGTCATACTGCAAGAACGTGTAGTCGATCTCACCTTGCACCTGCGTCAGTGCGTGCAGCGCGACGGCACCATCGGCCTCGGGCAAGGTGAAGGAGATGTCGGTTAGTCCGGTCTGGGCGGCCGAGACGTTTTGCACGATCATGTCGAGGTTGGCGCCCGCATCGGCCACCACCTCAAAGATGCGGGCGGCCATACCGGGAATGTCGGGCACGCCGACGACGGTGATCTTGGCCTCGCTGTCGTCGTGCGCGACGCCGGAAATGATCGGTGCCTCCACGGGAGCCTCCCTTTCGGTGGGGTTAAGGATGGTCGGGTCGTCACTGCTGCCGGAAATCCAGGTGCCGAGTGCCGCGATGAACGAGGAGCGCACATGTACCGGCACGGCATACCGGCGAGCGTATTCGACGGCGCGTAGGGCCATCACCTTGGCCCCGGAGGCCGCAAGTTCCAGCATCTCCTCATAGGTGAGGTGGTCGATCTTCCGGGCAGCTGGGACTATGCGAGGATCGGCGGTAAATACGCCGTCCACGTCGGTGTAAATCTCGCAGACATCAGCATTCAGACCGGCAGCGATGGCCACCGCGGTGGTGTCGGAGCCGCCGCGACCTAGCGTGGTGACATCGTTGGTGTCGGCGTGGACACCCTGGAATCCGGCGATGATCGCCACCTCGCCGCGCTCCAGCGTCTCGGCGATGCGCGAGGGCACTACGTCAACAATCTTGGCGCGGCCATACACGGCGTCGGTGATAACCCCGGCCTGTTGCCCGGTGAAGCTCTTGGCGCGGACGCCCAGCTCGTGAATCGCCATCGCCAGCAGCGACATCGAGATGCGTTCGCCAGCGGTGAGCAGGATGTCGAGTTCCCGCTGCGGCGGCGTGGCGGTGATCTGGGCGGCGAGGTCGAGCAGCTCGTCGGTGGTGTCACCCATAGCGGAGACGATGACCACCACATCGTTACCCGCCCGCTGTGTCTCGACGATGCGGCGGGCCACCCGCTGCACGGATACCGCGTCGGACACCGACGACCCGCCGTATTTCTGCACTATCAGTGCCATGCGTATCTTGCCTTTCCCCGACCCCCGTCTCTCGCAACGGCCCGCCGGGTAACTGTTTTACGCCCCAAATGCTACGCGACTCAGGCCCATCCTCGTCCGCGATGGGTTCACTGCCGAACGACAACACCTGGCGCACCGGCGATAATAAAAGGTTTGCTGTTATTAGTGCGTAGCCGGGCAAGGTTGGTAGTAGGGAGACTTTTGTCATTGCCGTGCGTTGGCTCGGAGGGTCTGCACTCCCCCTAACCGTTCTAGTAGATGGGGCGGCCGTGGGCGTCGGGGATGCCGGAGTGGCGGTAGAAGTAGGTGTTGATGATGTCGCGCCAGTCGGTGGCGGAACGCACCTGTTCGGCGAAGCGCTCATCGATGCGGGCGGCCACATCCGCCGGAAACTCATCGCGCACGCCCTGCCAGGCGGCCACGGCCACCTTGACTCGCTCCAGCCCCTCGAAGTGCGTGTCGTAGACGTGCTGGATCATCGTCTTGCCTGATTTCAGCACATGCGTGTAGGGCACGTGGTGGAAGAACAGCAGCAGCTCGTCGGGGCAGGTTGCCAGGTTCTCGTACACGTCGCGCCACGGCTTAGGGTATTGGTCGGTGTAGCCGGTGCCGGTCGCTCGCGTACGATCCACGCCGATGCTTATCCGGTCGGCGAAGTGGTATGTGCCCCACGGGGTGTACTCGTAGCCGTCCGGGTTGGGGCCGTAGTGGTGGTGCGGGTACACCATGAAGCACACACCCAGCGGAGCGGTGTACATCTCGTAGGTTTCCCATGATTTGCCCAGGATGGCGTCTAGGGCGGCAGCGCCTTCGCTCGATACCTCCGGGAAGGTCGCCAAAGCCCAGTCGGACAAGATGATGTCGGGGTCTGCCTGCGGATCCCACGTCAAACGACCCCAGGCGTACAGGTTGGCCTGGGCAAACGGGTGGCCCGTCCAGAACACATCATCGCCGACGTTGGAGACGGCCACGAAGCCGCCAATTCTGGTGCCATCGCCCAACGGGTGACCACCCGCAACGATGTCGGCCATCGTTGGACTGCCCTCGCCCCAGTAGGGGAACTGCATCAGCTGGCTCCACATGCGCCCCAGGTATACGGCGTGTTTTTGGTGGCCGAGATATTCGGTGGTCACTTGGAACTCGGCGGCCACGCTGGTCTGTGGCAGGGCGGCGATGGTGGGCGAGGCCGGCTCGCGCACCTGGAAGTCGAGCGGGCCATGCTTAATCTGCACGATGACGTTCTCGGCGAAGGTGCCGTCGTAGGGGGCGAAGTGTTCGTAGGCGGCCTTGGCCCGGTCGGTCTTACGGTCGCGCCAATCCTGCGTGTGGTTGTACACGAAGGCGCGCCAGTGGATAAGCCCGCCATGCGGCTCGACAGCCTTGGCGAGCATGTTGGCACCGTCGGCGTGAGTGCGGCCATAGGCGAACGGGCCAGGCTGGCCCTCGGAGTCGGCCTTGATTACAAAGCCGCCGAAATCAGGAATCGCGGCCCACACGCGATTGGCGGCGGCCTGCCACCAGGCGAGTACATCGGGGTTGAACGGATCGGAGTCGGCCAGGCCACCTAGACGCACGGGCGAGGCCCAAGAAACGGACAGGTGGGTGGTCACGCCGTAGGGGCGAAACACGTCGGCGATGCGCGCCACCTCGGGCAGCAGATCGTCGAGCAGGCGCATCTCTAGGCGGCCAACGTTCACGTTGTTGATGGCCACGCGGTTGATACCCACCGAGGCAAGCAGACGGGCATACTGGGCAACACGAGTCAGGTCTTCGCGGACGACGCCATGATCGAAGAAGATCGAGCCGCCGGAGTAACCGCGCTCGACATGCCCCATCACCGGATGCACGTCCATGTTGTCCCAATGGTCCAACATACGCAGGGCCGTGTGCGGAGTGTGGCATTCATTCTCGACGTCAGGGCCGGTGAACGCATCCTTCCCAAGACGCGCCAGGTGGAACCAGCCGTATAGCAACCCGCGCGGGTTGCTGGCGACGATGCGCACCAGGCCGTCCGTGCGCGAGAAGCAGAACGCCTCCGGATTCTCTTCGCAGCAGTCAAGTTCGATGGCGAGCAAGACGTCCGCCTCCGCCTCGTCAACCAACGCGCCACCATGAGCAGCCGTCGCGGCCTCGACCTCGGCCATGATGGTCGGCGCCACCGGGGAGAAGGCCGGATCGGCTAAACCGTCAAACGAGAGGTCATCCTCCAACACGACGGCAATGCGGCGCGAACCGACAGCGGAGAAGGCCGCGGCGGGCAGCCAGGCGGCATGAACTAACGGGTCGATGGGCAGCGTGACGGTAGTCATATTGGCGTTCAGTTCTTCGCGTAGGAGAGGAGGGGAAGGTGGTAGGCGAGGTCGCGCGCGGTTTCGTGAGCCTCGTCAATGTCGAGGCGGTGTTCGGCCACGAGACGGGCCAGGAATCCGGCGTCGATGCGGCGGGCCAGGTCGTGGCGCGCCGGGATGGAACAGTAGGCGCGGGTGTCGTCTACGAATCCGGAGGTGTTGTAGAAACCGGCGGTCTCGGTGGCGGTTTCCCTAAAGCGGCGCATTCCCTCGGGAGAGTCGATGAACCACCACGGAGCGCCCAGGCGCATCGCCGGGTAGACGCCCGCCATCGGGGCCAACTCTCGGCTGTACACATCTTCGTCGATGGTAAAGACGATGGTTCGGAAGTTCGGATGATGGCCGAATGCCTCCAGCATGGGCCGCAGCGCGCGGTTGTACTCGACGGCAAACGGAATGTCATAGCCCTTGTCTGGGCCGTAGGTGGCGGTGATGGCGCGGTCATGCCCCCGCTCGACGCCGGGGTGAATCTGCATCACCAGGCCGTCCTCGGTGGCCATAAGCGCCATCTGGAACAGCATGTGCGCGTTGAAGGCGCGGGCCTCGGCAGCGGTAACCGGACGACCATTGAAGGCGGCGTCGAACAGGCGGGCGGCGTCGGAGTCTGCCATTGGCGTGGTGTCGGCCAGGTTGGGGCCGTGGTCGGTGGCGAGCGCTCCGGCGGCCTTAAAGCGCAGCCGTTGAGCACGCAGCGCGTCTAGGTAGGTCTTGTAATCGACGACGTCCACTCCGGCGGCCAGGCCGGTGGCAAGCACATCGTGGGTGAAGCTCGGGTTGTCCAAGGCGAGTACGGGGTCGGGGCGGAACGTCGGCAAGATGCGCTCGCCCCAGCCCTCCTCGGCGAGCTTCCGGTGATGTTCCAGCGACGCCCAGGCCGGGTCGGTGGTGCCAATCACCTCAATGTTGAACCGATCCATCAGCGTGCGTGGGCGGAAGGCCGGATCGGCGATGGCCGCGGCGATGCGGTCGTAGATTGCATCCGAGGTTTCGGCCGATGGACGCTGCGTCACGCCAAAAATCTCGACGAGTTCATGCTCCATCCAAAAGCGGGTGGGTGTGCCACGGAACAGATGCCAGTTCTCACAGAAGCGTCGCCAGATGGCGCGCGGGTCAGCCTCGGGGGCGCGATCACCATCCACGGAGGCCACGCCCAGATCGCTCAGGGTAGTGCGACCCTGCGAGATGAGCATCCGCATCAGGTAGTGGTCGGGGGTGACCAGCAGCGCGGCGGGGTCAGAGAAGGGGGTGTCATCAGCGAACCACTCCACCGGCACATGCCCGTGCATCGAGATGATTGGCAGCTCCCTAATGCCCTGATAAATCTCGCGGGCAAACCCGCGGGTGGTGGGGTCGGACGGCAGCGCGCGATCCGAGTGCAAGATCAAATTAGGCATGCCCCTGAGTCTAGGCGCCCCAATCATCCGCCCCGGTATTTCCCCAGCGAAACGATGCGATCCCCGCGCTAAACAGTCATCGAAGTCGGTCATTTGCGTTGAGATCGGTTGCTCGGATTACCGATCTCGACGCAAATGACCGACTTCAACGTTTTGGGAAGGGGGGAGGGGCGGGGAGGTGGGGGTTGGGGTGGTAGGTAGGGGTGGCGGGGAAGAGGGCGAGGATGCGGCGGATTATCTCGCCTGGGCGATCCCAGGCGGTTATGCGTAGCGGGGTGCGTCCGCACGCTTCCTGAATCGCGTCGGCGCGTCGTTTCTCCTGAAATCGCGCCTCATCGGCGTCGTACCGGTTCCCGAAGGCACCATCTCGATACTTCACCTTGCCGTCGAACTCCACCAAAACGCCGTACTCCGGCCAAGCTATATCGATGAATCGAGCGCCGAGCCGCGTGTCAACCCGAAACTGGGTTACCGGCCGGGGTAACCCGGCACGAATCACGAGGTAACGCAGCCAAGTTTCCCAGGGCGAATCTGCCCCGCCATCGGCCAAGGCCAAGGTCACTTGCGCTCGCCTCACCCCGCGCACCCGGCCTCGCTCGTTGAGGCATTCCCAAATATCGGCCAGGTGCAATCCGAGCCGCAGCGCCGCATCCGCGATCACGAGCGCCTCCAGCGGGTGCATTGCCAGCGCGCAGTCCACCACCGTTCGCGCTTGCGAGGTGACCGGTAGGCCGTCACACATTGCGACGTCGGCTTTTCCCAGCGGGACGCGGTGCCGCACAATATCGGCCGCCGCATGGCCCGATGCCCGGTACCGTTGGATTATGTGTACGTCTCCGCTCGGCAACCAGCGCGGATAGCCCCAGATCGTAGCGGCGGAGACGTTGCAGAACACATGAAATGCGTTGAGTTGTCGATGCACCAACTCGACTCGCTCCATCTCACAGGGAGCATCCGGCGGTGCCCCGGCCACGTAACCGCCCCGTCGCACCCGCTGCACCTCGCCTCGTCGGTGCGCCGTCCGCAACTCATCGCGATTACATTCCCTGGAAACAAGTAATTCAGTCATTTTCCGACTGTAACCCCATCCCGCCCACCCCCGCCTCAACTATCCACACCCCTGTGGATAACTCACGCGGTGTCGAGGTCGGTCATTTGCGTTGAGATCGGTTGCTCGAGTTACCGATCTCGACGCAAATGACCGACCTCAACGTTGGGAATGGGGGGTGGGGAGGGGTGGTGGGTTAGGGGTTGGCGGGTGGGTGGTGGGTGGCCCACCAGGTGTGGAGTTCTTGTTCGGCGCGGTCTTTGCCCAGGGGGCCGTGTTCCATGCGGAGGGCCAGGAGATGCTTGTAGGCCAGGCCGACCTCGCGACCGGGGGGGATGTTCAACAGCGCCATGATCTGGGTGCCGTCCAGGTCGGGGCGGATGGCGTCGATCTCCTCCTGCATCCGTAAGGCCACGATCCGGGCCTCTAGTTCAGAGTATGAATCGGCCAGGCGTTGCGCCTTGCGGCGGTTGCGGGTGGTGCAGTCCGCGCGCGTGAGCCGGTGCAGCCGCTCCAGCAGCGGCCCGGCATCCGTGACGTACCGTCGCACCGCCGAATCCGTCCAGGCGCCGTCACCGTACCCGTGGAATCTTAGGTGCAGCTCCACCAGTCGCGAGACGTCCTTGACGATCTGCTTTTCGTACCTCAGCGCCCGCAGCCGCTTGGCCACCAGCTTGGCGCCCACCACCTCATGATGGTGGAAACTGACCCCACCGCCGGCCTCGAACCGGCGGGTGGGTGGTTTGCCGATGTCATGCAGCAGCGCAGCGAGCCGCAACACCAGGTCCGGGTAGGGCACCGGGCCATCTGGGCCGGTTTCCATCTCCATCGCCTGGTCAAGCACGGTCAGCGAGTGTTCGTAGACGTCCTTATGCCGATGATGCTCGTCGATTTCTAGGCGCAGCGCAGGCAGCTCGGGCAGCACATGGTCGGCTAGGCCCGAATCTACGAACACCGTCAGCCCCTTGCGCGGCGCCTCCGCCAGCAACAGCTTGGTCAGCTCCGCCTGCACCCGTTCAGCCGAGACTATGGCGATCCGCTCCGCCATCGCTGTGATAGCCGCCGCCGTCCCCTCCTCGACCGTGAACCCTAGCTGCGCCGCGAACCGTGCCGCCCGCATCATCCGCAACGGGTCGTCATCAAAGGAACGCTCCGGCGCGATTGGTGTCCGCAACACCTTCGCGGCCAGGTCGCTCAGCCCATCGAACGGATCGACAAAGGTCAGGTCCGGTAGTCGTACCGCCATCGCATTAACCGTGAAATCGCGCCGGGAGAGGTCACCATCTAGGGTGTCACCGAAGGCGACCACCGGCTTGCGCGAGTCTGGGTCGTACTTGTCGCTGCGGTATGTGGTGACCTCCACCACCACGTCATCGCTACCGTCGCGGGCAAACCGCCGCGCGCCGATGGTGCCGAACTCCTTGCCGATGTCCCAGTGCGCGTCCCCCCACTTGGCCAATAGCGCCTGCGTCTGATCCGGGGTGGCCGATGTGGCGAAATCGAGGTCGCTGCTTGCCAGCCCCAAGAAGGCGTCGCGCACCGGGCCGCCCACCAAGGCCAGCTCGTGCCCGGCCGCCACGAACAGAGTGCCAAGCTCAAGGGCAGCCGGGGCGAGAGAGGTCAGTGTGTTCAGCGCGCGATGAAGCAGCTCAATGGAGGAGGCAGGCACCTACCAATTGTCGCCGACTTGCCGCCCACGACGCCACTTTCACGCACTACTTGTGTGCACTCCTCGCGGCACCTGCACGTTCTACTTTCAAGTTCTGACGGCTCCCTCGGTAGGGTTGGGGCATGACGGGGGACGAGAAAGGCCACGGCGAGGCGCGCCCTCGCCCGGTTCCGCTGCCCGGCCCGTATCGTCCCAACCCACCCCGCGCGCCGTTGGCATCACCTAAGCCCGTCGGTGACGAAGCCGGTTTTGGCCCTTCAGCAAGCGCAGATCAGAGCAAGCTCAACCACCGACAGCGGCCAACTCCACTGACGGTTCGTATCGGGCTGACGGCCAAATCTGCCAGCGTCAGCCCCCCGCAGCCCCCTCCGGGCCAGGTCCGGGCCGTTGCCCCGCAGGACGGTCCCCGCCCCACCCCATTGACCCCGCCATCGGCACACCTATCGCTTGTCGAGGAAACTTCCGCCGGGGGGGTCGCGGTTCGCCCGCCAGCCCACGGAGAGAAAGGCCCACAAGCCGCCGTGATCGTCCGCCGCAACCGCGCCGGGCGGATCGAATGGTGTCTGCCGAAGGGTCGCCTAGAGCCAGGAGAAACGCCGCAGGAGGCCGCAGCCCGCGAAGTGCGGGAGGAGACCGGCATCGATGGCGAGATTCGGGGCACGCTCGGCCTGATCGACTATTGGTTCACCGGCGGCGCCCGACGAGTTCACAAGGTGGTGCACCACTATCTGCTGACGATGATCGGCGGGTATCTGACGGTTGAGAACGATCCCGACCAGGAGGCCGAGGATGCGTTTTGGGTGCCCGTGGCCGAGCTGCCCGAGCGGCTCTCGTACCCCAACGAGCAGCGCATAGCCGTCGCCGCCCGGCAAACCCTGGCCCGCAACCCGGAGCTAATCATTCCCACCAGCGAGGCGGGCAGCCAGTGAGAGCGCTCGCGGCCGCCGCACTGACCGCCGCGCTCAGCCTCGGTGCGGCACCGGCCAACCTCACCTCCCCTGGCGCATCGGTCGCCAACAACCCCGCCGGAGACGGCCTAGACCTCCAACTTGAATCCATCGAACCGGCCATCGTCTGGCCCGGCGATGCCGTCACCGTCACCGTCACAGTCACCAACTCTTCGGCTGCGCCTATCGCCGAGCCGTTAATCGAGATGTGGGTGGACTGGCGGCTGCTCGCTGATCGCGCCGCGCTGATCGACTGGGTGGCGGCCGAAGCAATTGCCCCGGAGATAACCCACGCCTATTTAGCCCTCGACGACCCCCTCCCGGCAGGAGAATCACACACTGCCGAAGTTTCGCTAAACGTCGATGCCCTGGGCCTGAGCGCCGGGGCATTTGGACCGCGGAAACTCTCAATCACGCTGCGTGACCAGGCCAGGGAGACGCCCGCCGATGCTCTTGCGCAGATTCGCACCTTTCTGATCTGGGATCCGACCAATGAGGCGGAGGGGAATCGGCAACAGGTGCGCGTCTCGTTGCTCGACGCGGTCACCGGCCCACCGTTGCCCGGAACCCGGGCGAGTGGGGCGCTGCGTGATGCTACCGCCGAAGATGGCCGCCTGTCCGCCCTCTTGACCGTCGCGCAGGCCACCGCCACCCTCGCCGACGCGCCGGATTCCTTAGCGTTCGCAATCGATCCTGCCCTGTTGGCAACGGCTCTGGCCGCCACCGACCCGCAGGTGGTCGGCTGGGCGACCGCGTTGCTCGAATACGGCGCCACCACCGATGTCTTCGCCCTGCCCGCCTACGACCCGGACCTGGCCGCTCTCGCCCGAGCCGAGCTAACCGAATACTCTCTCGGCGATATCCTCTACACCCCCGTGCCACCTCCCTGGCAAACACCAGAAGCCTGGCTCGGCCCGCTGGCTTGGCCCGGCGGCGATCAAGAACCTGACCTGCGCACGCTAAGCGCCGCCCGCTCGGCGGGACTAACCACTGCGGTGATCCCTTTCGGCATGGCCACTACCTCGGGCACGGCTTCCGGCCTAGCTCAAATGCATGTTGGCGGCGGGGAGATTACCGCGCTGATTCCCGACGCCCCGCTGACAGAGCTGCTTTACCTAGGCACCGAC
>WQZL01000015.1 GCA_009780755.1 Promicromonosporaceae bacterium
AGCCGAAACCACCACCCCAGCCGTACTACCAGTCACCACCGGAACACCAACCACCAAACTAGCAACCGGAATACCAACCTGACCGGTTGCGTCCGGAACCGCAGGCACCGTGATTGTCGGCAGCGGAGGCAAGGACGGGGCAATTGTCCAGGTGAACGTCACCGAATCGGACACCGTTGGCGAAACACCATCGAGGGTGAACGTGACCGTCGCCAAGAAAGTGTCGGCCACAGTCGGGGTACCCGCGAACCCGCCCGTTGCCGGGTCAAAGTCAATACCCGCAGGCAGACCACTAACCGAAACCACCACATCAGCCGCACTACCAGTCACCGTCGGCGCACCAAGCGACCAACCAATAATCGGAACACCGACCTGACCAGAGGCGTCAGCAACCACCGGAGCCGTGATTGTCGGGGGCGGTGTAGCAACGGTCACCGGATCGGAGTAGGCGGTTCCATTATTGAAGCCGGTGCGAGTAGCGGTGGCGCGAACTCGGATTTCTAAATCAGCGTGCGCGTCGGTTAAGTCCAGCGTCGGGCCGGTGCCGAGTACGGTGTTACCGGCAACCCACTCGATGAGGTAGGACTCTGGGGCTGGCACAAAGCCATAAACGATGGCCGTGAGCGTTTCGCCCACAACCGGTTCGCCAGAGATCGCTGCCGAACCACCGATAAAGTCGCTTGGAAGAATCGGGGCTGGCTCAACTAGGTGGAAGGTGAAGTTATCTACCGACCCGAAGAATCCACCCGGCCCCCGGACCCGCATTCCAACGGTAACTTCATCGCCTGCCTGCAATTCGACCGTCATGGTCTTCTGGCGCCAGTTTGGGTCGCCAACATTGTGCGCTTCACCGGCGACGCCGCGGGCAGTGGTTGTGCCGTGGTGCAGGCCGTTGACGGCCATGAACGAGTACAGGAGATTGCCAGATATTGTGTTTCCTTGGAACCAAGAGGAAAACTCATAGGTGCCAGCCACTGGTACCGTCACCGTTTGCCGGAGGTTGAAGTCAGTCCATTGAGTACCCGTCCACCACCGGAATGACCGCACGCCATGCTGCGGCATTTCATTGAGTCGGCCGCGCCCAGCCCCGGTTCCAGAATCCACATGGGTGGCGAAACCGGAGGTTGGTTGGCTTACCTGGATGGCCCACATGCCCATCGCGGGGTACTCGAATGACGGGTTTAGCAGCAGGTTGCGTCCGATGTAGTAGTTCGGGTCTTCATGTGGCACGCGAGTGAACACGAAGCGCTCGACAATGTGGTCGCCGTTAAGGCCGGTCCCCGATAGGTACAGGTAGGCCGACGCGCCAACGGCGATGCCCGCGCCCACGGTGATCGTCTGTCCGTTGGTGAACGCGTGGGCGAATGGCATTCCTTGAACCTGGTACGACTGCCTCGCCATGTTCTCCCCAAACAGAGTGACATCGATGCCGACGGAGCTGGTGAAGGTGCGCGCATCCGGCGTTACCCACACACGCGGCTCTTCGAACTCTGGGAAGATCGGCGTGACCACGCCGTTTTCGTCGATGCGGACGCTGCCATGAGCTTGGAAGCCGCCTTGGTTGCGCGGCGGAAGTTGCGGGCCGCCGTCGCCACCAGGGCCACGGAAGATGATCTCTATGGGCACTGTGGTGCCGGGCAGAATGTAGTGGTACCAAACCGGCAGGCCGTCGTATCCGACGCCCTGGTTCATAGCTGGCGCGTAATCCCAACCCTCACCACCAATCAGGTTGGTGCCCGCAGGGGTATCGGCGTTCCACGCCCAGATACGCACCGGGTTCCAGGTGGGATGGGTGAACTCGATCCGGATTGCGACGTTCGGGTCTACCCGCGTGAACTCGTAGACGCGCGTATCGGTGCGCGTGCCATCGCCGCCGGAAACGGTCAGGGTGCATTGCTCGCCGGGGCGGGCGTCCTGGCAGATGGTAATGGTTTCGCCGTGAGTAAATGTTCTCCCCGACAGCGGGGTTGCGCCGCTAACCGCGAAGGTCTGCGCGGTGGTCCGCAAAGCGGACAGGGTGATCTCAATGCCTGCGTCGGTATAGAAGTTGCTGGAACCTGGCGTGGCGTACACCGTCGGGCGTAGTTGCGGGGCGATCTCGCTTACGGTGCCGTTGTGGTGGATGCGTACGCTGTGGTTCACTCGGATGCCGTCTTCGCCGTATCCGGGGAACTGTCGGGTGCCGTCATGAAATATGACATGCAGCGGCGGCTGATGGTTCGGTTCGAAGTTCCAGACGTACACCCAGGTGCCGCCCACGTTCTCCCGCGCCATCATCGGAGCATTGGTCCAGCTGGGGAAGAAGTTGTTTCCCTCCTCGTCGTAGGCCCAAATCCGCGCTGACTCCCAGTTGGCCGGGGCCACGAACTCGACGCGAATCTGCATGTTCGGGTCTACCTTGGTGAAGGTGAACGTTTCGGTGGCCGTGCCGCTGGCCGAGGCGCCGTGCAGTGTGAGTACAAACACGTCATCGATGTTGGCGCCGACGCCGATCGTGATGCGTTCGTTGTTTGCGAACGCCTGATTGGTGATGACAGGGGTGCCGTTGCGGGTGATCGAGAAGGTGCGCGAGGTGGTGTTTGCCGCCGTCAGTGTGACCTGAATGCCTGCCGGGTCACGGAAGGTAGAGGTGCCTGGCGTGGCAGCCACGCGCGGCGCGGCCACAACTACGTCGGCGACGTTATAGATGACGGCCACCGACTGCGGACCCATTGAGTGACCGCTGACGCGCCCATTGCGCACCGTGAAGTATTGCCCGGAAACCACCTGGTTGCGGTAAACCCCATCGGGCAGATTCACCGGGAAATCAACGGGAACCCAGCCAGAACTGTTGTTTACGATGGTGACGCCGAGTGCGCCGCCACGGGTGTTCGGGTTCGGTCCGCGCTCAATCATCGCGATATTCGCATGTGGCGTGGTGGTGCGCTCGCGCATCCCGTGGAAGTGGTTTGCGAACCAGTTCACGGAGGTGATTGTGGCGTCCTGGAACATATTGCGGTGGCCGTGCACATTACGCCACGAACCGTTGCCGTTGTATGCAAACATAGCGCCATTGTTCTGAAATCCGTTACCTGCGGGGCGAACCAGGAATAGCGGCGTGGAATCGGCGCGAGCCGCGATGATCGACCAGCCGACGCGCATCTGGGCGTCGGTGATCCCGCGCGAGACACCGGCGTTTCCGTAGTGGTCATGGCTCTCTACCCACGGCACCAAACGACGAGCGTAACTGGCGTTATTCAGGCCATCACCCCATTGGTTGTTCCAGTTGCCGAGAGTGCCGCGAATCACATTGTTCCGCAGGTGGTAGCCATAACCACAGGCGGTAAGCGCCATGTTGGGCAGCGCGTTGAGGTAACGTCGATGGAAGTTGTGCAGCAACTCACCATATTGGAATGCCTCAACACCATGCGTTTGCTGCACGCGACCCTCTACGAAGTCCAGCATGTTTGGGAAGAAGTTGGAGCACATGTACGCGCCATCGTGCGGGCAGGGCAGCTCGATGTGCGCCACCGCGTCGTAGCGGAAACCGGAGGCGCCAGCGTCGATCTTGCGGCCCAGGAACTCGTTGTAGAGATTCTGCACGCGGGAGTCGGCCGTGTTTAGATCGACTAGGCCCACTAGGCGGCGACGGGTGGTGTTGTAGCGGTTGGTCCACTGGTTGATGTTGTTGTCATACCACGAGCCGGGCTGGTGCCACTGCGATGCCGCCGGGTGGCCGCCTGGCCAGGTGATCCACTGGGTCCGCAGCGCCGGGTCAATACTGTGCCAGTCGGTAGTCAGGTGGTTTGGCACGGCATCGACGATCACGAAGATGCCGTGGCTGGCCGCCTCGGTGGTAAGCGAGCGGAACTCGGTTTCGGTGCCGAGCATGTTGCCGATACTCCAGGCGGTGGGCTGATACAGCATCCACCAGGTCTCCGGGTAGCGGCTCAGGTGATGCCCGGAGGGGAACCGGGTGATCGATGCACCGATGGGTGAGGTCTGGATGACGCCGAACCCAGCCGCCGCGATATCGGGCAGTCGCCGCTCAATCTCACGGAAGGGCATATTCCAGGCGTGGAAGATGTTGCCGCCATGCATCTGGTCTGGCAGGCCGTGGCGGGCGAAGTCGAAGTTAAGCGTTACTGGGCCGGAGGCCGGTACCGGGTTAACCGCTGCTGCCGCTGCCGTTACTCCTGGTAGCAGCTCGTGGGACGCTGGCTCAATATGCAGGTCGAGGTCCGTTAGTTCGTCGGGCTGTGAGGGTGTAGCCGAAGCGGGCACTCCGGCGGGGACTATCAGAAGAGTGGCTAGCGCGACGATTGCGCTGCCCCGGAGGGCCGTCGTGAGGCGATTCATGGCTTCCTTGTCATTCGCACGTGGTGGACCAGGCAACGGTCAATTTCGCCCGGCAGAGTCTTCAACTTGCGGTTACTCAGTCTGGAGTGAAGCAATTTGTGAACAGCTTCACCACTGGCGGGCGCAAATCGAACAGCATTTTGGCATCACATCGCCCGAAAACGTTTTACGCAACCAGTAGAACCCAGACAAATCACCCAATCCATCAATGGCTGGGTCTCCTCCGCTCGATAGTTAAAGCCCCCTCGGTGGGTGAGCCTGTCGAAACCACCCCAACAATGCGCTACTGCAAGATGCCGAAAGCCCCGACAGCCGATGTGGCTGCCAGGGCTTTCGGGTCTTCCCGCAGCATGACGCAGCGGGGTTGGTGTTACGGGCGGTTGAGGTGGGTGTCGTCTAGGTGGCCGCCATCATTGTTGAATGCCCGATACATGAACGCGGCCATGGCCTGACGCTCTACATATTGCACCGGGCGGAACAGACCGTCGTCGAACCCGGTAGTAATGCCGGTGGTCGCCATCCACTCAATCTCGTGGAAGAACGGCGAGTTCGTCGGCACATCCGGGAACGTCGGGGTCGATGGCGGTGTGAAGTCTGGCTCACCGGCCGCGCGGTAGATGAACGCAGCCATAGCTTGACGCTCAACACCATTCTCTGGGCGGAACGTGCCATCCTGCCAACCAGTAGTGATGCCGGTGTCAGCCATCCACTCCACGTGGTGGTGGAAGTCGTTGCCATGAACGATGTCCGGGAACGTCGGCACACCAGGCGCAGAGAACACTCCAGGGGCGGCCAAACCGCGGTACATGAACGCGGCCATGGCCTGGCGCTCAATGTTCAACAACGGGCGGAACGTGCCATCAGGCCAACCAGTGGTGATACCGGTTTGGGCTAACCACTCGATATAGCAGTAGAACCGCGAGCCGTATTCCACATCGCTGAATGATGCCTCGGACGGGCACACCCAGTCGCGGTGTGGCGGAATCGGGCGCAAGGCGACGTTGCCGTCGTCATCCTGGACGAACTCATAGCCAGGCGGCGGGGTTACTGTAACCACAGTGTCGCCGTCAACAACCACGCAGTTGTAGTCCCACTCGCTCGGAATGGTGACGTTCACATCACTGCAACCGCGACCCGGAATCGTAATGACCAGGTTGCCGTCATCATCAACATCAACGTCGTAGTCGTCGTCGGGTTCGATCTCAATCGTGACATCGCCGTCCTCGTCCACATCCACGTTTACATCGGTGTCACCACCGTTCACAGGCGGGGTTGGGGATGGCGTGCCCGGCTGACCCGTTGGCAAGGAGTTAGGATCGACCTGGATCGTCCAGGTGAACGTCGCGGTGTCGGACACCGTTGGCGAAACCCGGAAGGTAACCGTCACGGTGTTGGGACCAACTACAGTCGGCGTGCCCGTGAATTGACCCGTAGTGGAGTTCAGGGAAATCCCAGCAGGCAGGCCGGTGGCCGAGAACGTCAAAGCGCCTGCGGGACGCACGTAGGTTGGCGCTGGTAGCGCCCAGGGGGCGATCATCGTGCCAGCCGGGTCGGTACGGTTGCCAATCGTCGCTGGCGCCGTAATGGCATGCGTCGGGCGCAGGCGGAGGTTGCCATCACTATCTTCATAGAACTCGCGACTAGGCGGCGGGGTCACCGTAACGACGCAATAGTTGCCGTCTTGATCACGACCGGGAGCAGGCCAGGTGCCTGGAATTGTGACAGTCACGTCAGGGTCGCATTGACGATCCGGGATCGTGATAACCAGGTTACCCTCGTCATCGACCTCATACTCATAGCCGTTGTCAGGAAGAACCTCAACCTGAACACTACTATCGTCCTCAACGGTTACATGGACTGTGCTTTTGCCGAAGTCCGGGAAGATCGGCGTGCGATTCGTCACACCCGGAGGAAGACCAGCACCAGCCTCAACAAGAACGCTGCCGTGGAGTACGATGCCGCCAGCCAATGGCACGCGGTTGTCGTTGTGTGACGCACCGCATTGGTAGAAGATGGCGTCAATGGGCATTGACGTTCCCACCGGAACAATCTTGTACCACGCGCCTGGCCCATCGGCGTTCATCTGCGGCGCATAGTCATTCCAACCAAGGCCAGTAAACAGGTTGGTGTGCACAGGAGTGTCAGCGTTCCAGGCATAAATGCAAACCTGCGGCCAGCTGGGGTGAGTGAACTCGATGCGGGCTGGTTGGTTCGCTTCAATCCGGGTAAACTCGTATGACCGCTCATCAACGACCACGCCAGCAGTGTTGCGGCCTCGAACCGTGAGCCTGCACTGTTCGCCCGGGCGGGCGTTCTGGCAGAAAGAAACGGTGTCGCCCTCAGCAAACGGCGTCCATGGTATTCCTGACATCCTGTGATCCTGGCCAGATATAGAAATCTCAACCCGGAACTCCTGCGTGGCAGTACCCCACGCGGTCAGTGTCGTTTCGGCACCCGCTGGAGTGGTGAAACTGCTAAAACCGGGTGTGGCGTAGACGACGGGCCGTTCTACCGTCGAAATATTGTTGTGCGGCGGGTTGTTAGCGACAACGTGCGTGCTGGTGGGGATTTCGACAGACTCACCGACACCAGAGGGGTATTGTCGAGTTCCGTCGAAGAAAACGACTCTCATCGGTGCTGGGTGGTTTGGCTCAAAGTTCCAGTAGAACGTACCGCCACCGGCGTACCTCATCAGCGGAGCGTCGGAGAAGCTGAGGAAGAAGTTGGTGGTATTCGGAGGAGCGACCGTGTCAAAGGCCCAAATCCGAATCGTGTTGTCCCAATCTGAGGGCGGAACGAACTCGACGCGGAGCGTCGAGCCGCCGCCGGAGGCGGGCACCGGGCTAGCGGTTACAGCATGGGCGGCAGGAACCGCCAGTAGGGCGGCTACCGCGATAACGGCGCTGCCCCGAAGGGTTCTCTTTATGCGAGTCATGGCTTCCTTGTCATTCTCGATGGACCAGACGGCAATCGATCCGCCCGGCTGAGCCTCCGACTTGGACACTCGGAGATAGAGTGAACCATCTGTGAATAACTTTGCCAAACGAGGGCGCACATTGACCGGTTTCGCGTCGCCAAATTGTGCAGAAAACGTTTTACGCGTGTAACGAGATTGGTCAGACCACAGCGAGAGGCGGCTGCGTAAAGTGGCCAAACACACACTTACCCTTGTTGCCGTCAACTAGATGAGAGGCAACAGAAGCATTGACGTAACTCCTAGTCCCCCACACTCATCCCCTCCTTGCCCCTGAGCATCTGCCGAGCCGGAGGTTGCAAGTGGGGGGTGAGGGTGTGTGTCATGGTGGTTGTCCTCGCTAGCGTTGAGCGAGGGCGAACACATAAATGGCTCGGCTGTGCATTAGCACGCGGGCAACACCAGTAAAATTCTCAGGGTGACCGCGACTACTTCCGCCCCCTCCCCGATTGTCACCGCCCGCAAGCAGCTCGCCGATGCCGTGGCGCATCTGGGCTACGACGAGGGTCTGCACAAATACCTACTCACGCCGCGTCGCGAGCTGCATGTGGCCGTGCCCTTGAAGCGCGACGACGGCTCATTGGAGGTGCTGGGCGGATACCGCGTGCAGCACAACACTGATCGCGGCCCGGCCAAGGGTGGCATCCGCTTCTCCGAGCATGTAGACATCGACGAGGTTCGCGCCCTGGCGATGTGGATGTCCTGGAAGTGTGCCGTGGCTGACATTCCCTTCGGTGGCGGCAAGGGCGGTGTCACCATTGACCCACGCAACTACTCCCCCGCCGAATTGGAGCGAGTCACCCGGCGATACACCGCCGAGATTGCGCCGATCATCGGTCCGCGACACGACATTCCCGCCCCGGACATGAACACCGGTGCGCAAAACATGGCCTGGATCATGGATACGTACTCGCAGTTGCAGGGCTACTCCGTGCCTGGTGTGGTGACCGGCAAGCCCCTGGCCGTGGGGGGTTCGCTGGGCCGAGAGACGGCCACATCGGCGGGCGTGGTGCACGTTACCGAATCGGTGCTGCGCGACCGCGACGAAACCTTGGCGGGCAAGACGGTGGCCGTACAGGGCTTCGGCAACGTCGGCTCACACGCGGCGGCAATTTTCGCCGCAAAGGGGGCGCGCATCACGGCTGTCTCTGACCGGTACGGCGCGCTGCGCTGCGACGATGGCCTGGATGTGACTCGACTGTTTGCCCACATGGCCGCCACCGGTTCCGTGGTGGACTTTGAGGGCGCCGACGCGATCTCTAACGAAGACCTACTGGCTCTTGATGTGGACATTCTGGCGCCGTGCGCTATGGAAAACGTACTCACCGCACAGACCGCTCCCACGGTGAAGGCTCGCATCGTCGTCGAAGGCGCCAACGGCCCAACCACCCCCGAGGCCGACGCGATTCTTCAACGTAATGGCGTAACCGTCATTCCGGACATCCTGGCAAACGCCGGCGGCGTGGTGGTCAGCTACTTTGAGTGGGTACAGGCCAACCAAACGTACTGGTGGACGGCTGCCGAGGTAGCCGAGCGCCTAGAGCAAAAGATGCTCATCGCCTACGGGGGCGTAGCCGAGGTGGCGAAGCGGGACGGCCTGGCTCTGCGCGATGCCGCCCTGGTAATCGCCGTCCAGCGCGTGGCCGAAGCCCACCGCCTCCGCGGCGTCTACCCGTAGGCAAATATTGCCCCGAGCTGCTCACCGTGCCAATTTAAGGAACTCGTAAGGGTTGCGTTGGCAGGGTTTAGGATTTGCCCGAATCGTTCAGGGAAAAGGCTGTTACGTTTCTTTCCATGACACTGATTCAGGCTGACAAGCTCAGCAAAACGTTCTCATCCACCGGTCGTCAGCAGCATGTGCTGAAGAACCTCGATGTCGAAATCCATGAAGGTGACTTCACCGTCATCATGGGACCATCCGGCGCGGGCAAATCTACGCTCCTGTACGCCCTATCCGGCATGGATACACCCACGCTGGGGTCGATCATGTTCCAGGGCCAGGAGATCACCGGGCTTTCCACCGACGCCCTGGCAAAGTTCCGCCGCCAAAACTGCGGCTTCGTGTTCCAGCAGATGCACCTGCTGGACAATCTTTCCGTACTCGACAATGTTCTAGCCGCCGGGCTGCTCATCTCAAAGGATCGCAAGGGCATCGTCAAGCAGGCCAAGGAACTGCTCGCCCAGGTTGGTCTCACGGATCAGGAGTGGGACAAGTTCCCCACGCAGCTCTCCGGTGGTGAGGCACAGCGCGCCTCCATCGTACGCGCCCTCATCAACCGGCCGGCCGTCGTCTTTGCCGATGAGCCAACTGGCGCGCTCAACTCCGCCGCCGGTCAGGCCGCGCTAGATGCCCTAACTAACGTGAACTTAGGCGGGCAGTCTGTCGTGATGGTCACGCACGATCTGCGCAGCGCCGAACGCGGCAACCGCGTCATCTACCTGCGCGACGGCGTGATCCAGGGCGACTGTGAACTTGGCCAATACGTGCCAGGGGATACGAAACGCCACACCACTTTGACCGCCTTCCTCGCCGGAATGGGGTGGTGAACATGCGCACGATCTCTCTACTCACCCGCGCCAACCTGCGCAAATCCAAGCGACAAGTGGCAACGCTGACGCTCCTACTGTTCGTGGCCGCCACCCTGCTCAATGTCGGCCTGGCAGTGCTGCTCGGTTTCCCCAGCGCCTTTGATGACGCTGTCGAGGAGCTGAATGCCTCCGAGGCGCAGGTCTTCATCTCAAATCGCCTCTGGGATGCCGAAGTCATCCAGGTTCTTGAAGACAACACCGAAGAATACGAGGCCGTTAGCGGATTATTCCTCGCCGGAGACATTCCCTGGCGCGATGACACCCTCTCGGTAACCGTAGTGTTTGCCGACATGAGCGAGCAGCGCTCCCTGTCGCAGTGGATGGTGGTCGGTGAAACCCTTCCCCTCACCGCGAACTCCGCCTTTGTACCTTATCTGTTTAGGCCATATGGCTACGAACTGGGCGACCTCGTCACCTTCACCCTCGAGGGTGAAAAGCTCGAGTTCGTTATCTCCGGTTTCTTCGAGAACATCTATACCGAGCTAATGGCCCTTCCCCGCACCATCCTAGTGCCCGACGCCCGCTTCGCGGAGCTTGCTGAGACCTTCGGTGAATTCCAAGGCCAGGTGATCTCCGTCAATGGCGTGGGAAACTACCGAGACTTAGGCTTCCTGTTAGATGAGGCCACCGACCGTGCCTCCACGGTGGATGCTCGATACATATTGGGCGTAATCAACCTAGACGGCATCCGTGCAAACCGGATGACTATGTCGGCCATGCTTGCGGTGATGGCGATCCTCGTCACCCTGGTGATCGCCGCCGTCTCGCTGCTGGTGACTCGCTTCCGCATCAGGAACAGCATCGAAGAGGAGATGCCGAAGATCGGCTCCCTACAGGCCGTCGGCTACACCTCGCGCCAGATCACCCGGTCGGTCATCGTCCAGTATGGGGCGATGGCCCTGGGCGCCGCTCTGGCGAGCATCCTGCCAGCCTTCTTGCTGCTGCCTGCCTTAAGTTCGCTGCTGGCGACGCAGAGCGGACTGAGCTGGGAACCTGGCTTTGACCCCATCATCTACCTGGCAACTGCGGTTGGTCTCACACTTGTCCTCATCATCGTCGCCCGGCTCGCGGCCCGCAGCATCCGCAGAATCACCCCGGTGGCGGCCCTGCGCGGCGGAACAAGAACTCATTCCTTCAAGCGCAACCACCTTCCGCTGTCGAGAACCCGCCTGTCGCTGACCTCCGCCCTGGCTGGCAAGTCGGTGCTGCAAAGCGCCCGGCAGTCCTTGATGATGTTGGTCGTCTTCGCCTCCGCGTCGCTCACGGCCGTCATTGCTCTGGTGATGTTCTATAACTCCTCCGTTGATCTGACCGCCTTTGAGGTGATACCTGGCATCGAGCGAGCAAATGCCGGGGTCGTGTTCCGACCCGAGGAAGACGTTCATGCCCTGCGCGAAGAAGTAGTGCAGCATCCCGATGTGCGCGATGCTCAGTTCCTGGATATCACCAACATCGTGGTTTCAGACACATTTGTATCTGCGATAGTTATGGACGATTATGACCGCCGTGTTACCCGCAACGTGTTTGATGGCATCTTCCCCCGATATGACAACGAAATCGCCATCTCGGGCCTACTGGCCAACTACCTGGATGTGCGTGTGGGCGACGAGGTTGGCGTAGGGCGCGAAAATCAACCCTTCTTGATTACCGGACTGGTGCAGGGCATGGAGGCGGGCAGCACTTACGCGGCCTACCTCACCATCGAAGGTATGCGAAGCGTCAACCCCGGCTTCCGGCAGAGTGTATTGATGATCTACCTGCTGCCCGGCACCGATGCCGCCGAGTTCACCGAGCAGATGGACGAGCAATTCGCTGCCCATATCTTCGCGGCCTTCGATGGCGACGCGCAGTTCGCCGAGGGCGTCAGCTCGTTTGCCGCGATCTTCTCCGCTGTCGGCATCGCCATCCTGGTCATCTCGGCCTTCGTGATCTTGCTGGTCCTTCACTTCGTGATCGGTTCGGCCATCGTGCGCCGCCACCGCGAGTTGGGCATCTATAAGGCGATTGGCTTCACTACCGGCAGTCTGATGAACCAGATGACCCTCTCTCTGGCGGCCCCGATGCTATTCGGCACCGCCCTGGGTATCGCAGCAGGCATGCTAGTTGTCAATCCACTGATGGCACTCGGCATGGGGGCGTTCGGCATCATGGAGGGCAGCTTCCTGGTGAACACCGGCTGGATGATCGCCGCCGGCGTAGCCATCGTGATGATCGCCTACCTGATTGCCGTGGCCGTCACCTCCCGCATCCGCAAGATCTCCGCCTACGAACTAATCACGGAGTAAGCAAACGAAGCGGGGGCAGCTGGCTATCCACCAACTGCCCCCGCTTGGCGAATGCTCACAGAAGACAGCGAACAAGTTGCTGTTCGTTGGGCAAAAGCGTCGGTTTGATCTTTCGATCAAGCGTGATAAGTCGTCCTTTGGCTTGAGCTACCAGGTTCACAAGGTCCAGGTCGGTGACCTGCTTAGGGCCGACGATGCCACTCAGATCGATCACTGGTCTGGTCAACGCGGTGTCATCGGCGAGAAGCTCCCATCGTGCGTCGCCTTCCAGTGACCGCAAGGACGCCAAAACATCGGCTGCGCTGAGCACTGCCCCCATCACCGTGGGATTCAACGCCACACGCAAGAACCCGGCCGAGGTGAGCGGCGTTGTGCAGAATCGATCTGTAGCGGCGAACCAGTCACCTGCCAACCGATGAAAGGCGTGCTGGGGATGCAGCAGGGCCACCAACACGTTTACATCGGGTAGGTCGAGATCAGTCATCGAGCATCGCCTGCTCAACCATTTCATTAGTTATCACATGGGTTGAATTACCGGGAACAGGCAGCAACAACAACCCACTCACGGGTGCTGGCGCCTGCTCCTCGACCTGCAAACCCGCCAGGGCCAAGACAGATACCGCCTCACCAATGCTGCGGCAACGCCCGGCACTGACTCGCGCGCGCGAAGCCGCCAACACCCGAGGATCAAGGTCAAGCGTGGTTCTCATACCCCAAGCGTAACGCATCACGCATCACGCATCAATGACTAACCGCTATCCACACGCTTGGTTCTAAGCAGTGCTGGCCTGGGGCAGTGTGAACGAGTTCACATCTCGCCGGTTGGCGCAGATTGAACCGTCCTTCCTGACTCACTCAAAAGGAAACGGCAACAAACCCCAGACGGTTCAGTAACCCTGCAATGACTATCGCCCATGCTCACTCGCAGCAGCTTCCTTGTCCTTGCCAATCGAACAAGCTCGCTGGTACTCAGCCCGCGTCGCCGTGTTCAGCGCTGCGCGTTCAGCGGTTTCCGTGCCGGTCGTGGTATTCGTCTACCAGCATGGACATCAGGATTACATCTACCCAGGCGCCGTCGATGTAATGCGCGTCGCGCAGGCGACCCTCCTGCGTAAAGCCCAGCGACTCATACAGTTGCAGCGCGCGCGGGTTGAGCGCGAGTACATCAAGGGAGACCCGGTGCAGACGCGGGCCAGGCTCGTACTCGCCGTCATGATCGCGGTATCCCTCGAACGCGAATTTCAGCACGGCCAAGATCGCCTCGCCGCCATACCCCCGGCCTCGGTACTCCTTTAGGAGTTGCAGCCGCAGGTTCGCGCTGCGCTTGTACTCGTCGATGCTATTTAGGCAGATTTCGCCGATCAGATCATCGCTAATCGGCTTGCCATCGCGGTACTGACCGGGGGTGATCGCCCAGTCATAACGTCCCGGCTGATCCGAGATGGTGGCCGCCCACTCATCGATCTGCTGGCGAGTGAATTGCTGTGTGGTACCGGTTAGGCGCAGACCCTCCGAATCCTGCACGGCCTCCCAGATGCGCTCGGCGTCGCGCGCCTCCATTGGGCGCAGGCGGGCCAAGCCACTGCGCAGTTCTGGCCCGCGGGTCATGCGCCGATCCTTTCAATGATGAGTTCGCGCACCCGTCCGGCGTCCGCCTGCCCCTTGGTGGCCTTCATCACCGCACCAATGATCGCGCCGATAGGACCAAGGTTGCCGCCGCGCACCTTCTCTACGATATCTGGCTGCGCGGCAAGCGTCTCATCGATGGCCGCCAGCAACGGGCCGTCGTCGGAGACGATCTCCAGGCCGCGCGCCTCAACCACCGCCGCCGGGTCGCCCTCACCGGCCAGCACGCCATCGATCACCTGGCGGGCGATCTTGTCATTGATGCGCTTGGCATCGATGAGTGATTGCAACTCGCCTACCTGCGCGGGCGTGATGGCCAGTTCGTCAAGGGCCACGTCGGCCTGCTTGGCAACGCGGGAAAGTTCGCCCATCCACCACTTGCGGGCGGCAGCCGGGGTTGTCTCGGCGGCCACGGTGGCATCGATCAGATCGAGCGCCCCGGCGTTGACCACATCACGCATCTCGGCATCGGCGAAGCCCCAGGCATCATGCAGGCGACGACGGCGGGCGGCGGGCAGCTCGGGCAGCGCGGCCCGAATATCCTCGACCCACTGACGGCTGGGCGCAACGGGCACCAGATCGGGTTCGGGGAAATAGCGATAGTCATCGGCGTCGGATTTGGGGCGGCCCGACGATGTGGTGCCGTCCTCCTCGTGGAAGTGCCGCGTCTCCTGGGGCACCTTGTTCCCGGCATCCAGGATGGCGGCGTGGCGGGAAACCTCGTAGCGCACGGCCTTTTCGATGGAGCGGAAGGAGTTGACGTTCTTGGTCTCCGAACGGGTACCGAGCGGGCTATCGGGCGTCGGGCGCAGCGAGACGTTGATGTCGGCGCGCACATTTCCCCGCTCCATCCGAGCCTCGGAAACCTCTAGCGCACGGAAGATGTCGCGCAGGGTTTGCACGTAGGCGCGAGCCACCTCGGGGGCGCGCTCGCCTGCGCCGAGGATGGGCTTGGTGACGATTTCGACCAGCGGGATGCCGGAGCGATTGTAATCCACCAGGGAGTAATCGGCGCCGTGGATACGACCATCCGCCCCGCCGACGTGCGTGTTCTTGCCCGCATCTTCCTCCATGTGAGCGCGCTCGATCTCCACCCGGAACATGGTGCCGTCTTCCAGCTCCACATCTAGGTGTCCGTCAAAGGCGATGGGTTCATCCGACTGCGAGGTCTGGAAGTTCTTGGGGATATCCGGGTAGAAGTAATGCTTGCGGGCAAACCGGCATACCTCGGCAATCTGGCAGTTCAGGGCCAGGCCGATGCGGATGGCGTATTCGACGGCCTTGCCGTTGGTGACGGGCAGGGTGCCGGGCAGGCCAAGGCTGATGGGGGTGACTTGCGTATTCGCTGGCGCGCCGAAGCCTTGCTCCGCGCCGTCGAACATCTTGGTGCGGGTGCCTAGCTCGACATGTACCTCAATGCCAATCACCGGATCGTAACGCTTAACGGCGTCGTCATAATCGACGAGTTTTTCGTTGCTCATGTTTGTGGTGTCCTCGTCGTTATAGGGCCGGGGCCTGAGTGAGCAGTGGCGCGCCCCACTGCCTTTCGAGCAGGGTTTCCAGGGCGGCACCCACGCGGTACAGGCGGTCGTCGGCCTTGGCTGGAGCCAAGATCTGGAAGCCGACGGGCATTGCGTCATCGCTAAGCCCGGCAGGCACAGAGATGCCGGGCACGCCTGCCAGGTTGGCCGGGATAGTGGCCACGTCATTTAGGTACATGGCCATCAGGTCATCTACCTTTTCGCCGAAGCGGAATGCCGTGGTGGGGGCCGTGGGGCTGACCAGCACGTCCACCTGTGCATAGGCTTCCGCGAAGTCACGCTGGATGAGGGTGCGAACGCGCTGGGCGGCGCCGTAATACTCGTCGAAGTGGCCCGCGCCCAGGGCATAGGTGCCCAGGATGATCCGACGCTTTACCTCCGGGCCGAAGCCCGCGCCGCGGGTGGCGCTCATCACGCGCTCGGCGGTGATCGGTCCCTCCCTTGGCTCGACGCGCAGGCCAAAGCGCATTCCGTCGAATTTGGCGAGGTTGCTGGACACCTCGGCGGGCATTATCAAGTAGTAGGCGTCGAAGGCGTAGGGGAAGTGAGGGCAAGAGACCTCGATAACCTCGGCCCCGGCTGCCTGCATCTGGGCAACCGCCTCGTTGAAGCGGGCCTCGACGCCGGGCTGATAACCCTCGCCGTGCATTTCCTTGACGACGCCGACGCGCACCCCGGTCAGGTCGCCCGAGGCGCCCTGTTTGGCGGCGGCCACCAGCGGCGGCAGCGGCTCGTTTAGAGAGGTGGAGTCGCGGGGGTCGTGGCCGCCGAGCAGTTCATGAAGCAGGGCGGCGTCAAGCACGGTGCGGGTGACGGGGCCAGCTTGGTCGAGACTGGAGGCCATCGCGATGCATCCGTAACGCGAGATAGATCCGTAGGTGGGCTTAACACCGACGGTGCCGGTGACGGCGCCGGGCTGGCGGATGGAACCCCCGGTATCGGTACCGATGGCCAGGGGCGCCTCAAAGGCGGCGACGGCCGCCGCCGAACCGCCGCCAGAGCCACCGGGGATGCGACCCAAGTCCCAGGGGTTGCGTGTCGGGCCGAAGGCGGAGTGTTCGGTGGAAGAACCCATCGCGAACTCGTCCAGGTTGGTCTTGCCCAAGATGGGCAGACCGGCAGCCTTGATGCGTTCAATAATGGTGGCGTCGTAGGGCGGTATCCAGCCCTCCAGAATCTTCGAGGCGGCCGTGGTGGGCAGCCCCTTGGTGACGACGAGGTCTTTGATGGCGATGGGCACCCCCGCTAGGGGAGCCATCTTCTGTCCGGCAGCGCGCTTGGCATCGGTTTCCCGGGCAGCAGCAAGGGCCTCCTCGGCGCTGACGTGCAAGAAGGCGTGGATAGCAGGTTCAACGTCCGCGATCCGGTTCAGATGGGCCTGGGTGACATCGACGGAGGTGTACTCCCCGGCGGCGAGGCCATCAGCCAGGGCGGCGGCGCTTAGGCAGGTCAGATCGGTCATCTCACTCCTCCCCCAGAATCTGAGCGACAACAAACTTGCCGTCCTGGCTTTCGGGAGCCGCAGCCAAAACGTCGTCGATGGGCAGCGACGGTTCGGGCACATCGTCGCGGAAGACGTTGGTCAGCGGCAGCGGGTGGGAGGTGGCGGGCACATCGAGGGTGGCGACTTTAGAGACGCGGGCAACGGATTCGACGATCACATCGAGTTCACCGGCGAACTTGGCGACTTCCTCATCCGTCAGGTCGATGCGAGCAAGCGCGGCAACGCGCGCGACCTCGTCGCAGGAGATGGTGGACATGCCACAAGTCTAGTGGGCGCAACGGAGTTGCCTGTCCACAGGCTGTCTTTTAGGTCGTGAATCCACAGACTATCGGCAGGCTTGCCGCCACCGCCTGCGCTTGAGGCCACGATAGAGGCATGACCACCCCCGCCCTAACCCTCACATCAGCGGTTAAGCCTGAGTATGATTCCAGTATGATTACTAAGACTCGCAAGACTCTCACCCTCGACGTTGATGTTGTCGAGGCCTTTAGCGCGTCTGACCCTGACAACCTTTCTGGCGCGATCAACGCCGTGCTGCGCGAAGAACACGAGCGGCGAGTACACCGAGCGTCCCTGCACAAGCTTGCCGAACACTTAGCTGAGATCTACGGCGAACCTGACCCTGATGTGGTCGCTGAAACAATGGAACTCCTATCATGAAGGCTTTAGTGCTTGACTCCGAGGCAATCAGTCAATTCGCGCGCACTCCGAACGACGCCACCCGTGGACGAGAGGCGCTTGGGCGACTCGTGGGTGCATTGCAATGCGGAGCAGACGTACTGGTTCCTGCTGCCGTACTCGCTGAGCAATACCGAGGTGGCCGCCATAATCAAGCGATAGATGCCTGTATCGCGCGCCACCCTGGCCTCGAAGTAATTGATACCACTCGTGAACTGGCCAAACACATAGGCGGATTACTCGCTCGCGCCGGACGAGGCTCGGCCGATCACGTTGACGCGAGCGTGGTGGCCACCGCCGTGCAGCACGGAGGTGGCCTGATCCTCACCGGCGACCCCGACGACATCGAGCGACTGGCGGCCGGGATTAACAACATCGTGGTTCGCGCGATATAAACCAGCAGGCGCGGGCGCTCACCCCCGCAGGATGAGCGCCCCACCTCCGGACTCGGCCCGGCTCGAACGGGCTGCCACCCTCACCAACTGCGGGCTGGATGCGCCCTTACGGGCCTAGACGCATCTTGGGCGAGCTGGCCTCAAACTCTACAGCTCAAGCGCGGCCCGCCAGAGATGCAGGGCGGCATAGGAGCGGTAGGGCGCCCATGCCTTGGCCCGCTCTGCGAGCAGGCGATGACGACGACCCGGCGACAGATCTAACGGCGGGGCGATACCCGCCGCTGCCGCCCCGGCGAGCAGCGCCACGTCGCCGATGGGCCAGGCGTCTTGGTCGCCTAGCCGCAGCGCCAGGTACTCGGCCGTCCACGGCCCGACGCCGGGCAGGGTCGTCAGGGATTCGCGCAACGTCTGCGCCTCGGCGTTTGCCGCAACGATGAGCGTGCCATCAGCCAGCGCTCGCGCCGCACCGACGACGGCGGCCACCACCCGAGCCGGAAGTCGCAGCGGGCGCTCCGGGTCGGACGCCTCTAGCGTGCCCGGCTCGGTCATGGGCACCTCATTTGCGATGGCGGCCATCGTCGGGAACAGACTGGTCAGCCCGGAAAAGGCGGAGTTTAGGTACGGCTGCCCCAACCTGACCGTCAGGCGGTTTAGGTGCGTGCGCGCGGCCGCCACCGTTATCTGCTGCCCAACGATGGCGCGAATCACATACTCGTGCGGCTCAACGACGCCGAGCGCCCGAATGCCAGGCACGGTTGCTACCAGCGGGGCAAGAGCAGGATCGGCAGCCAGCACCTCGTCGATCCGCGCCAAGTCCGCATTAAGGTCAAGCAGCCGCCGCACGCGATTAATGGCCTCGGCTTCATCGTCTGAGGAGGCAAGTTCCAGCGACAACCGCAACTCCCAGGAGCAAGCATTCGTTTCAGCACCCGTTGCGCCAACCGCAGCGGCCGTGATCTCAAACGCCGCCGGGCCGCCCGGCAGTCGCATCGTCCGGGCAAACCGGAGCGTGCCATCATCGTCGATACCTGCCCGCTCCACCCCATCGATGGCTCGCGCGGCCAAAAACGCAAACAACCCCGGCGCGTCAAACGGCCCCCACACCCCCAAGGGCACCCCAACCAGTTCCACCCCCCACATCCTGCCTCATTAGCACCGTGGTTTCGACAGGCTCAACTGCCGGAGGCTGAGGAGGTTGGTATGGGTTAGGCGCGGTGGAGGAACTCTTCTTGGGTGCCGCTTAGGGTGGCGTCGATGGCGGCGGCTAGGGTCGGGTGGCGACGCAGGCCCGGATCGACCTCAATGGTGTGGACGGCGAGGGTGCGAGCCTGCTCGATTATCTGCGCATCCTTCACCACGCGCAGCAGACGCAGGCCCGAGGTGCGGCCCGACTGGGCGGCGCCCAACACGTCGCCCTCGGAGCGCAGCTCCAAATCCTTTGCCGCCAGCACGAAGCCGTCGTTGCTTGTCGCCAGCACTTCGACGCGCTGCGCGGCCACCGTGCCGGGTTCGGCCGTCGAAACCAACAGGCACAGGCCGGGCGAGGCACCCCGGCCCACCCGGCCGCGCAACTGGTGCAACTGCGAAAGGCCAAAGCGGTCGGCATCAAACACCACCATCACGGTGGCCTCCGGCACGTCCACCCCCACCTCGATCACGGTGGTGGACACCAAAACCTGCGAGCGCCCGTCGGCGAAGCGGGCCATCACCGCGTCTTTCTCCGCTGGTGGCAGTTGCCCGTGAAGCACCTCGATGCTCAGCCCGGCAAGCGCGGGCGTGGTACGTAGGGCTTCGGCCACCTCCAGCACGGCGCGCAGCGGCGGGCTAGCCCGACCATCTAGCGCCAAGTTGTCGGTTAGCAGGTCGGCATCGTCGGTGGCTTGCTCCTCGTCGTTGGGGTTGATGCGAGGGCAGACGACGTAGGCGCGATGCCCGGCATCCACCTCCTCGCGAACTCGGCTCCAGATGCGCTGCATCCATGCCTCATTCGCGGCGGGCACCACCACCGTGGAGATACCGGAACGTCCGGCGGGAATCTCCATGAGGGTGGAAACCTCTAGGTCGCCGAATACCGTCATCGCCACGGTGCGCGGGATGGGGGTGGCGGTCATCACTAACAGGTGCGGCATGGTTTGACCCTTGGCGCGCAGGGCGTCGCGCTGTTCGACGCCGAAGCGATGCTGCTCGTCCACCACCACCAGGCCCAGGTCAGCGAACTCGACGCGCTCGCTGAGTAGCGCGTGGGTGCCGATGACGATTCCGGCCTCGCCGCTGGCGGCCTGGTCAAGTGCCTCCCGCTTGGCGGCGGCGCCCAGGGAGCCGGTGAGCAGCGCCACCCTGGTGCCATCATCTGCGCCGCCCAGCAGCCCGCCCTCGGCAAGCGGCCCGAGCATCGCGCGCAGCGTGCGGGCGTGCTGCGCGGCCAGCACCTCGGTGGGAGCCAGCAGCGCGGCCTGCCCCCCGGCGTCTACCACCTGAAGCATTGCCCGCAGGGACACCACGGTCTTGCCCGAGCCGACTTCTCCCTGAAGGAGCCGCTGCATGGGGTGCAACTGGGCTAGGTCTGCGCCAATCTCGCCGCCGACCTCGATTTGCCCTGCCGTAAGGGTGAAGGGCAGCGCGTCGTCAAAACGTTTCAGCAGACCGTCCGGCTTGGCGGGGCGAGCCGTGGCGGGTCTGGCCGCTGCAAGCGCCCGGCGTTTGGCAAGTGCGGCCTGCAATACAAAGGCTTCCTCGAACCGCAGCCGGTTGCGCGCGGCGTCGATGTCGAGTTGCGTGCTGGGTCGATGAATCCGTTCTAGGGCGTCGTAGCGCGAGATTAGGTTCTTAGCGGCGCTCACGCTCGGCGGTAATGGGTCGGACACGTCGGCCTCGGTGAGCGTGTCGAGTACCGTCCGGACACATTTGCCGATCTTCCAGGTGGGGAACTTGGCCGTGGCCGGGTAGATCGGGATGGGTTTTGACGCCTCGTACTCCGCTGACTGACGGTCGGCGACCTTCGCCCCCACCAGCAGATAGTCAGGATGCGTTAACTGCAATCGGCCACGGAACTGCCCTACCACTCCGCTGAACACGCCCTCAGCGCCCTTGACCAGCTTGTTTTGTTGGAATTCCGCCATATGCCGTTTTTTTGCGAAGAAGGTCAGGGTCATCTTGTGACGACCGTCGCTGATTGTCGCCTCTACCCTGAAGCCGCCCGTGAACGGCTTCAACAGCGCCTGCTCTACCTCCCCATAGACGGAGACGTGTTCACCGATGCGCAACTCACCAATCGGGGTCTGCGCACCGTGGAACGCATACCGGCGCGGATAGTGGTTCAGCAGGTCGGCTACCGTCGTTAGCCCCAGGTTCGCCAGCAGCTTTCCGGTGGCGGTACCCAGCACCTTCGGCAGCGGTTCGGCGAGCCGATCAACGGTAAGACGCATGACTTATCTACTACCCGGCCTCAATACCGAGTAGCAACTTTGTACCCGGCAGACCAGAGCGCAGCAGCACTAGCTCGGTACTCAGGTCAGCCGCCACATCTGCGAGGGTATCGAGCGTTTGCTGGTTCACCTCATTGTCGGCGAGCGTCGTCACCACGGAGCCGGGGTCGGGGTCCGCTGTTCGCAACGCTTCGCAGGCGGCGTCTTCGGAGGTCTCGATGACGATCAGTTCATCCAGGGCAAAGCGAACGTCCGCGATCCGATCCACAGCCGGATCGCCCGTCGTCGCTGCTAATGCGGAGACGGCTGAAACCGCATGTAGGTCGGTGGACACCGCTAGCGCGATCACCTCGGTCTCGCCGTCTAAATCATCGTCCGACTCGTATACATCAACAAGCCCGCCGACTGCCTCGTATACGGCATCCGGGTCGGGACATAGCACCAGGGAGGTGTGTTGTGCAGATTCGAGCGCCGCCGCCGCCAGTTCCCCTGGCCCCACCTCCCCCTGAGCCACCGGGAGCAATACCACCGCTCCGGCCCTAGCTAGCTCAGCGGCCAGCGTGACGTTGGTGGTGACCGCCACGATATGCAGGTCATCGGCGGGGGCTGCCAGGTGTCGAACATGCAATGCCTCCACCTCATACGTCTTGGCCCAGCGGCGAGCGACGTTTGCTACCGCCGTCAGATTGTCGGAGTGAACATGCGCCTGCCAGGCGGCCTCATCCCCGAGGGAACGGCCACCAACCACCACCACGGAGACACCTACTTCGGCCAGATCGGCCTTAAGCGACTCGGCCACATCGTCGTCCGTCCCCTCGCCGGTAACGGCTCGCAGCACGAACATGGCCTCAACTTCGTCATCTTGGGAGGTGTGGGCGGCGGCAAAGGCTGTCGAAAGCGCGTCGTCGGCGAAATTCCACCCTGCTGCCGGGGTGTGTCCGCTCATGTTGAAGCCGAGTGCCACCGCGGCATCGGCTAGGTCGGCCTTGCCGGGGGTCGCAGCCGACGCCGGAAGCCGCAGAGCCGCGCCAAGTTCTGCGTGCAGAATTGGTTCGGCGGAACCGGCGCGAATGCGGTCGTAGTGGCTGGCCACGCGCAGTGCCTCCAGCATGAGTACCAGTCCGCAGGCTCCGGCATCCAGCACGCCGGTCTTGGCTAGCAGCGCCATCTCCCCCACTGAGCTTTGGGCGGCCGCGCTTGCCCCCTCGACCGCTGCCGCGATCACCTCGTCGGCGGTGGCGCCTGGCTGGGTGGCCGCGATGGCTGAGGCGGCGGCCGCTTCGGCGGCGGCGGTAAGGATGGTGCCATCGGCAGGGTTGGCTACCGCCGCGCGCGCAGACTCGGCTGCTAGCTGTAGCGCGGGGGCGAATGGCAGACCATCGGAGGCTCCCAGGGCTAAGCCACGCAACCACTCGCTGATAATCACCCCGGAATTGCCGCGCGCGCCGAGCAGGGCACCGCGAGCGAAGCGACGCATCAGTTCATCTGCGCTGGCTTCCAGATCGGCGGTGGCTACCGCCCTGGCCCCCTCGCGAACGGTCAGGTGCATGTTGGTGCCGGTGTCGGCGTCAGCCACTGGGAAAACGTTGACTTGGTTGAGGGCATCGCGCTCCCGCCACAGGGCGGCAGTAGCCAGACGTGCCCACACCCGCACCACGCCA
>WQZL01000016.1 GCA_009780755.1 Promicromonosporaceae bacterium
ATACCCGCAACCGCAGACGCCGGATCAGCCGAACCCGAACCACCAGCAACAGGGTTAACCGTGACCGCGTGAGCCGTCGGGATTTCCCGGAAGATGATGTCGGTGCCATCGCGGACGAACTCGTGGCCGGTTGGCGGGGTTACCGTGATGATGGTGTCATCGCCCACAACCGCTGTGGTGTGGCCCCAGCCGGTCGGTACGGTGACGTCCACGTCGCCATCGTGATCCACAACCGTGATGATTAGGTTGCCATCCACGTCGAGGTCGTAGTCGTCAACGCCGGGGTAAATCGCAACCACAACCCGGTCATCATCCAAGGTAACGGTCACCGTCGGTGTCACCGGCACGCAGACCTCCGTCGGGCGAGCCAACGGCGGCTCAAAGATGCCCGAGCCTGGCCGGGTCAAGGAGACATCTGCGGTGAAGCAAACGCCCTCGTGCGCAGCCGTGAGGGTGAGTGGAGCGGTCAGGTGAAGCGCCGATAGGGATACCGGGTAGCCATACGCCACACCGTCGGCAATCCACTGCACTTGCCGCTGCAAGAAGGCACCGGTGTTGCCGGTGACCAGCGTGGTTAACGTGCCGCCAACCTCGGCGACGCCCTCAATGGTCACAACCGGCGGGTTGGGCAACTCGCCACCCAGGAATAGGTGGAAATCATCCATCGTGCCCCATGTGCCTGAACCTGACTGAAGGTGGACACCGACGCGAACCGTGGTGCCTGCCTCAGCTTCGAAGGTAACGAACGGGCGTGTCCAAGTCAGCCAACCACCCAGGGGGATCGCCTCGCCGCGGTACTCGACGCCATCAATGATGGCGTAGGCGGTGAACCTGGTGTTGCTCTGGTGATTGCCCTGCGTGAAGCCCTGGAAGGTGAAAATGCCGTCATCGCCAACCACTACATCCTGGAAGATGCGGCAGTTCGTCGCCCCATTGAAGGAGAACGAGAAATTACCGGAACGGTTGCTGTAGTTGCGACGAAGGAAGTTACCCGTAGTGAGGCTCGGGCAACCATCGAACTGCCAGTGGAGCGGAATGCGCGCACCGTTTGCACCGGGCGAACCGGTCTCAAACCCTGGGTTCTGCAACAGGTTAATCGGCAGGATGGTCAGGAACAGCACGACGTTCATGGGGCCAGCCGATGTGTCGGCCACACCCGGAATCTCGAAGGTGTCCACGCCCGAGGTGATCGCGATGGCGGCATCGATTGCGGCCGCATCCCAGACCACGGGCACTGTCGTGCGCGAGTTATCCATGTAGACGGCGATCACCTCGTCCGGCACGTTGGCTAGCACATAGGTCGAGTCGATACCCGTGAAGTAGATGACCTCGCCTTCGGCGGGGATCACCGTGTCGGCGACGATGCCACCGACCGGGTTAGCACCGGTCCAGATGTACTCGAAGATGCGCAGCGAAGCCAGCGGACGACCATTGAAGTCGAATAGCGACTGGTTGTCCCAGGAGGTGCCGCCGAACCACTGTCCGGCGTCGCCTGGGTCGAAGATCGCGGCATACGACGTTGCCCAACCGGAACCATGAGCCTCCCAGAGCAGGCGGTTGTTCACCACATCCGACGGCGGACCAACCGGCGTCCAGGCCGGCTCCCACAAGATGATGCCGAGGCCATCGGCGTCCGCGGTGGCCTGAGCCACGTTGCGGATCGCGTTGGCCTGGCCCTGCACCGAAAGCGGGTAGGGCAGCACGGGGGTGGTGGCGTCAACCGTGTTTGGGTGGCCGTCGCCATCCTCAGCCGTCCAGGCGTAGGCGGTTTCGACCACCATGACCTCGATGGGACGCGACGGACGCAGGCCACGAACTGTGGTGAGTACGCTGGTCAGGTTCGACAGGCTGCCGTGCCAGAACGGGTAGTACGAGGCGCCGATCATGTCGAAGTCAACGTTGCGGCTAATCAACTGGTTGACATTGCCCACGAAGCCGGACTGCGGGTTGGTGAAGTGGGCCAGGGTCTGCATCGGGTGGTTGAAGTAGTCTTCGAGCTCCCGAACGGCCCGGGCGCCCTCGTTGAACAGGAGGGCGAAGTTGTCCCACCCAGAGAGGCCGGCCATGCTGCCGCCCTGATTCTCGTTACCGATCTGCACGTGCCAGATATCCACGTCTGCTTCGAGAGCGGCGCGCACGGTGTCGTAGGTGAACTGGTATACGAGCTGCGCCCGCTGGGTTAAGGTCGTGCCTGCCCAGGCGCGGGGGACCATTTGCTTTGCGGGGTCGGCCCAGAAGTCCGAGTAGTGGAAGTTGAAGGCAACGCCCATGCCCGCCTCGGTGGCGCGACGGCCAATCTCGATGGCGCGCTCGGCGTCGGTGTTACCGCCACCGAAGCCGCGCGGCGGGTCGAAGTTGCGGTTCCACGGGTCGTTCCAGATGCGGATGCGGACCAGGTTCACACCGTTGTCGGCGAAAATCTCGAACAGGTCGTCGATCTCGTCTTCCCAGTTGTACCAGGTGACGCCGGACTCCTCTTGGGAGAGTACGGAACCGATGTCCACGCCGCTGATCCAGTCGGGACGCAGGTTCTCTACGCGCTCGACAAAGATGGTCGAGGGAACAGCGGGGTCTGGGTCGAGCGTGCTGGGATCAACCCACTGGCGCAGGGAGACATCGTCAATGTAGCCCCAGGAGCCATTAGCGGTGGCGATCACGGAAATTCGGACCGTTACCTCGGCACCTGCGGGAACATCGATGTCGGTCAGCGTCAACGGAACCCAAACGTTCCAAGCCGCAGTGGATGTTGCGAGGGTGGATTCCACGATAACGTCATTGACCAGCACATGCGCCGTGACATTGGCGTCACCGCCGCGGAACCATGCCGAGAAGTCGAGCGGACCGGCATTTGCGACCGTGATGGTTTGTTCCACATCCATGCTCAACAGGGCATTTGGGCCGTACCAGTTGAGAGCGGCCACGCCGGTGCGCGCCTCTCCCGCGTCTTCCTGGCGCTGTCCGCCGAAGTAGGCGCCGGCGCTCGGGGGAACGTCATAGATGAGGTCCCACATGTCCATTTCGTAAAGCTCGAAGCCGGGGTTGAGCAACAGCTCCGGGCCAAGTACCAGGGTGGGTGCCTCGACGCGGTAGAGCTGGAAGTTGTCAATGGAACCCCAGAAGTTACCGCCTGCACCACGAACTCGCGCCCGGACAGTGACCTGGTCACCGGCCTCAAGCGCGACGCCGCTTAGAGCAGCCTCCTGCCAGTTTCCAAAGCCGGTGAAGCCACCAGTGCTGGCATTTCTGCCAACCTCTACACCATCGACTAGGACGACTGCTTCAACCGCCCAATCGGCGCCCGCGTCACCACCTTGCGCGAAGAAGCGGAAGTTGTAGATGCCGTCAGTCGTGATGGACACGGTTTGGTCTACATGGAACTCAACCGTTTGCGGTAGCCACCAGCGCAGAGAGTGGGTGAGGTTTGGGCTATCCAGATGCCAGCTGCCTAGGTTGCGCTGAATATAGCCGCCACCTGTGGATGCTGGCTGCCCATCGACGACGGTGATCGTCCACATGTCCATGTCAACATCACCAAAGCCGGGGTTTTCCAGCAGGTTCACGCCGGGTGCGCTAGCCGGGGCGGGCGCAATTGGCTCGGCGACGGCGGGGGCCGCGCTGAGGGTGGTTAGGCCGAGGACTGCTACCGCAGCGGCCGTTACTACAGAGCGCCATCGTGGCGTCCTGGTCAATCGGTCAGACATTGCTACTCCCTTGTGGTTGGTGTGCCTGATTTGTCAGTTATGTGACCGGTCACAGTCTAAGGCCGAAATGGCCCCAGCCAATGGCCGGGTGTCTTGCTTACGTGCTATCCCGCTCCACGAGGGCGGCGGGAAGGGTTATGGCGGTGGGGGGGCCGCCGTCGATGGCCTCTAGCATAAGCCGAACCATCTCAGAGGCCAGCCGCTCGAACGGCTGGCGCATGGTAGTCAGCGCGGGCTTTGTGCGCACGCTTGGGTCGGAATCGTCAAAGCCCATCACCGCGATGTCACCGGGAACGGATAGGCCGCGCTCGTCGAGCAGTTCGATGGCCCCGGACGCCATCAGGTCATTGTGGGCAAATACGGCGTCAAACTCCACGCCACGATCCAGCAGCTCGGCCATGCCCCGATAGCCGGTACTGCGAGCGTAGTCTCCGGCGACGACGAGGCGTTCGTCGTATGCCTCTCCTAGCGCCTCCCGATAACCCTGGTATCGATAGAGGCCACCGGGTGAGGCTGGCGGGCCGGTAATGGAGGCGATGCGGCGGTACCCCTTGCCAAGCAGGTATTCGGTGGCGGCGCGCCCCCCGATGCGATCATCGGTGGAGGCCGAAGAAACCATGCCCTCGAACCCGAGCGCCACCCCCAAGGTGACGGTGGGCACCTGCTCGCGCAGCAACGCCCCCAGCAGCGGGTCGCTGCGGTGCGAGCTGACCAACAGCACCCCATCGAGCCGCGAGGCCGTAACGAAGTCGGTCACGCGACGCCGCTCCGTTTCGGTGCCAGCCATCATCAGCACTAGCTGCAAATCCTGCACGGCGGCGGCCTCGGTGGCGTTGCGCAACAGGATCGCGAAAACCGGGTCTTCGAACAACAACTGCTGCGGCTCGCTAATCAAGAACGCTACGGCCCCCGAACGCCCGGTGGCCAGGGCACGAGCATTTAGGTTCAGCTGATATCCGGTCAGCTTGATGGCCGCCTCGATGGCGGTGCGAGACTCCTGCGAGACATAATGTCCACCGTTGAGGAATCGAGAAACGGTGCCACGGGATACCCCCGCGCTCGCTGCCACATCCCGGATGGTCGGGCGCTTGAGCGCATCCGAGGCGGCCCTGGTAGTCATTAGATAACTATCCCTTAACCGCCGCACCGGCCAGGGACGAGACGAGCATCTTCTGCGTGAACACGAAGAAAATGATAAACGGTACCGCCACGATAATCGCGCCAGCCGCGAACGTGGTGAAGTTGTTGTTGCGGTCGGTGACGAACGAGAACAGACCCAGGGCTAGGGTCTGGTTTTCTGGGGAACGCAGCACCATCCGCGGGAAGATGAAGTCCATCCACGGCATCACGAACGAGGTGATGCCCAGGAAAACCAGAATCGGCTTACAGATCGGCACGATGACTGTCAGCCAGATGCGGAACGAAGACGCACCATCGATACGGGCGGCCTCATCCAGCTCGCGCGGCACGTTGTCCATGTAGCTCTTCACCATCCAGGTAGTGAACGGCAGATTGCCAGCCAGGTAGACCAGCATCAGACCCCACAGAGTATCCAGCCCACCGATACGCAGCAGGATCACGTAGATGGCAACCATGCCGACGAAGGCGGGGAACACGTTCAAGATGAGCATCGCCAGCATGAAGCTTTTCTTAAACGTGAACTTAAACCGGCTGAACACGTAGGCGCCCAACGAGGCGAAGACGAGCGTACCCGTGGTGGTGGCGATGGCTACTAGGAAGGAGTTGCGGAACCAGCGCAGGTAGTGCGTCTCGGTCAGCAGCTCCACGAAGTGATCCGTGGTGACGCCTGCGGTAAACGGAATCACCGGCAGGTTGGCCACCGAGCTGCCGGGAGTGAAGGCCGCCGCCACCACGTGGGTTAGCGGCCACAGCACAATGAAAGTGACGATCAGCAGCAGTATGGTGATAAAGACGGTGTTGACTCGCTGATTCCGCCGAGACCGGGCGATTTCCTTGGGTGTCATCAGATCTCACCCTCCTTGAAGCTCTTCGTTTGGCGGAAGTTGAAAATGGCGAACGGGGCGATAATCAAGAAGATCATGATCGCCAGCACGCCAGCCTGGTGGTACTGCTGCAGGTTCACGGTCAAGTTGAAGATCCAAGAGACCATCAGGTCGGTGGCACCCGCCCCGGTGGTGGTGGAGTCGGGCATGTTCGGCCCGCCACCCGTCAAGAAGAACACCGCGCCGAAGTTATTGACATTGTGCGCAAAACTCATAATGACCAGCGGCATGGTCTGGAAGACGATCTGCGGCATCTGAATCTTCCGGAAGACCTGCCAGTCGGAGGCGCCATCCATCCTCGCCGCCTCAATGTGTTCGGCCGGGATAGAGGTCATAGTGCCAGTGACCAGCAGCATAAAGTAAGGGAACCCCAGCCACAGGTTAATCATCACCATAGTGAAGCGAGCCATCCACGGATCGGTCAGCCACGGGGTGTTTACCACGTCCGGGAAGAACGGCAGCCACTCCAGCGTTCGATTTAAGGTGCCGAAGGCACCGTTGAGCATGTTGCGCCATACGATCAATGAAACCACGCCTGGCACGGCATAGGGCAGGATGAAGATCGCCCGGAAGAACGGCGTTATGCGCAGGCGCGAATTCTTCAGCACCACGGCCATCAACATGCCGCCGATGTAGCAGGTAGCGGTGGCCAGGAAGGCCCAGGCGATGGTCCAGATGAATACCCGCACCACCGCGCCGCTCCACAAGTGGTCTCCACCGAAGAGCTGAGCAAAGTTGTCGAAGCCTACCCAGTCAATCGGGTTGCTGGGGGGAATGTGGTGTGGCCGCGAGTAGTTAGTGAAAGCCACCAACGCGGAGAAAACTAAGGGCACAACCACGAAAAACGCGATCATGATGAAGGTAGGGGTAAGGCCCAGCACCGGGAAGGCTCGGTCAGCGACGTTGCTGATGCGCTTGTCGGTTCTTGACAGGTAGCCGCGAATGTTGATCTCGCGGGCAGTCTTGAGCGCCGAACGTATGGAGATAATGTAAAGGGCGACGAAAATGAGGATCACGGCAAGGATCATCACGCCATCGATCAGCATGAACAGCGAGTTGTCGCGCTCACGGATCGGGATATCTGGTTGCGGCTCACCGAGGAAGATCAGGTTGTAGATCGCCCCGCCCCCATGTACCACCATGAAGTAAACGAAGATGGCAGTCGCCAACAGATAGGCGGCGCCCTTGAGCCGGTCGCGAAGTACGGTCAGGTGTGCCAAACCCGGAACCATCGCGAGTAGCAGAACTACGTTCGGGTTCACTGCCTGGGCCTGTTCAGGCCATGTTACTACCGCGTCATCGCTGAGCGGCTCTGTTACCAGGGACACGCGGCCTCCTCGCCGAGTGCTGCACTCATGTGCAGCGGATCGATGAAACACAACCGAACGGTTGCACCTGCTGACACCAACACCGCTGATGTCGGCAGGTTCAACAACTCGGGCGGTGGCCACCCGACCCCAGAACGGAACCGGGCGGCCACCGCAGTTGCTATTGGCCGAAAGATCAGCCAGCCGCGTCGAGAATCACAGCGGTAGCAGCGTCCAGCTCGGACTGCGGGTCAGCGCCGTCCCAGATGTTGCCGGTAGCCGTGTTCAAAGCGTCCCAAACCGCGCCCATGGCGGGGATGGACGGCATAACGAAGGCGAACTCCATCTGCGCCGCGAAGCCAGCCATCGCCGGGTGGTCCATAGCGATGTCGGCGGTCGAGGTCGGCAGAGCGCCGGTGATGTCAACGCGCAGCTGCTGCATCTCCGGAGTGGTCATGAACAGCGCGAAGGCGTGAGCCGCATCCTGGTGCTCCGAGAACGCCGAAACGAACATGGTGCGGGTACCGGCGAAGGTCAAGGCCGGGGTGGTCTGGCCGGGCAGCGAGAACATGGTGGCCACGCCCCAGTTGAGGCCAGCCTCGTCGAAGTTGGCCACGTTCCACGGGCCGGTCAGGTGAATGGCGGACTGGCCAGCCATGAACAGGCCGTCCACGGCACCGGTGTCCAGGTCACCGGAGGCGACGCCGCGCATCAGCGGACGCAGGCTCTGGAAGTAGGTGAAGCCAGCAACAGAGGCGGGCGTGTTGACCTCGGGGTCGGAGGCGTTGGTGCCATACGGACCGAAGAGGCGGTTGCCATCCATGGTCATCCACATGGAGTTGTAGTAGAAGTTACCCACATCGTAGGCCAGACCGAACATGCCGGGGTTCTCTTCGTTGAAGGTCTCAATGAAGGAGATCAGCTCGTCCCAGGTGCGGGGCGGGGTGTCAACCAGGTCGCGGTTGTAAACCATGGTCCAGGTCTCACCAGCGATTGGGTAACCCCAGGTGGTGCCGTCCAGCGTCAGGGCGTTAACGAAGGAACCGAGTACGTTCGCGCGCAGAGCGGCTTCGTTCGCGACCGGGTAAATCAGACCCTGCTCGACGAGCGCACCGAGAACATCGTGCGGGCCAACGAAGACGTCGGCGCCGGTGCCGGCGGGGCCATCAAGGGCCATGTTCGTGGCGGTGTCGCCCAGCTCAACGTTGACATAGTTGATGGTGATATTCGGGCAGACAGCGGAGAACGCTTCGCCAGCCTGAACCACGAAGTCGCCTTCGGCGCCCAGGGATTCCCAAACAACCAGCGTGACATCTTCATCGCCACAGTCGATGGCGGATGGGTCAACCGGGTCAACCGGGTCAACCGGGTCGACGGGGTCAACCGGGTCAACGGGATCGACCGGAGGCGCCTCGGTCTCGGTAGGCGTCTCGGCAGGGCCGGCGCCGTTACCGTTGTCGTCACCACAGGCGGCCAGGGAGGCAGCCAGGGCGACGGCTGCGCCGACGGTGAAAATCTTACGGAGCTTCATTGCATTCCCTCTCAATGGAATTCGCGATGAACCGGGCGGCTCACCACTGTGCACGGGCACAGTAGACATAGAAGCAGGTGCCATGCAAATGAGAGATTCCTCTTGTGGCGCAAATTGCGCGTCGGCTAGCGACAACCGCCCAAAAACCGCGTGATTTAGCCGTTTCGGACACGCAAAATGCGCCAACCCATCATTGTTATCAATACGTTACCGAAATGTGTGGCTAAGCTGTGACCGTACACAGACTCGGTTTGCTCCTGTAAATTGAGCCTGACAAACGCCCGTCTCAACGAGGAGAGACATGAGTTCCCACTTTGTGCCCGGTCCCACCTACGATGGCTGGTTGCCCGGCCTCGATTCGCTCTGCTACGGCGGCGATTACAACCCCGAACACTGGTCGGAGGAGGTCTGGCACGAAGACGTAACTCTGATGCGTGAGGCCGGGGTGAACCTGGTCAGCGTCGGCATGTGGAACTGGGTGCTGCTGGAACCGCGCGAGGGGGAGTTCGATTTCTCCTACCTCGACCGTCTACTGGACCTATTGAACGAAAACGGTGTCAAGGTGGCCCTCGGCACCCCCACCGCTGTGCCACCAGCCTGGTTCTTCCGTGCCTACCCGGACTCTCGCGTGGTGAACTCCACCGGCACGGTGATGGCGCCCGGTTCGCGCGGTATGGCCGCTCCCACCTCACCGGATTACCGCCGCCTGGCCAAGCGCATCGCCACCAAGCTGGCCGAACGCTACGCAAACCACCCGGCCGTGGCGCTCTGGCACATCCACAACGAGTACGGCGCCCCGGTCAACTGGGATTTCTCGGTACACGCCCAGCGCGCCTTCCCCAAGTGGCTGGCCACCAAGTACGGCACCCTCGACGCCCTCAACCACGCCTGGGGCACTACTTTCTGGGGTCAGGTGTACATGGAGTGGGACGAGATTTGTCTACCCTCGGCCACCCCTACGGTGGTAAACCCGGCCCAGAAGCTCGACTTCGCCCGTTTCTGTGACGCGATGCTGCGCGAGTGCTACGTGATGGAGCGCGATGCTATCCGTGAGTTCTCCGACCTGCCGGCCACCACCAATTTCATGGCCATTGCCTGTCCCGGCACCGACCTGTTCGCCTGGGGTAAGGAGGTGGACATCGTCTCCAACGATCATTACCTGTGGGCGGCCGATCCCCGCAACTACATTGGCCTGGCGATGGCGGCCGACCTGACCCGTTCCGTGGCCGGGGGCAAGCCCTGGATGCTGCTGGAGCATTCCACTTCGGCCGTCAACTGGCAGGAGCGCAACGTGGCCAAGCAGCCGGGCGAGGAGCTGCGGAATGCGGCCTCGCACCTGGGACGCGGCGCTGATGCGATCATGTTCTTCCAGTGGCGAGCCTCCCTGTCGGGGGCGGAGAAGTTCCACTCGGCGATGGTGCCTCATGCGGGCACCGATTCGCGCGTGTGGCGCGAGGTGGTCGAGCTTGGCAAGACGCTAACGGCCCTAGAGCCGATGCGCGGCTCCCGCACCGAGGCCAAGGTGGCCCTGCTGTGGGATCAGGAGTCCCTGTGGGCGCAGGGCACGCAGTGGCACCCCACCGTGGATGCGCAGGGGCTAGAGCGCATGCAAACCTTCTACGAGCGGTTGTGGCGCGATGGCATCACAACGGACTTCGCCCATCCGGGGCAGGATCTCACCAAGTACAAGCTGGTAATCGCTCCGGCGTCGTACCTGCTGACAAAGGAATCGGCCGCGAATCTGACCGAGTATGTTCGCGGTGGCGGCACGTTGCTCGTCTCGTACTTCTCTGGCATTGTCGATGAGCATGACCGCATCCATGCCGGTGGGTTCATGTCGCCGCTGCGCGAGGTACTCGGCGTGTGGATCGAGGAGTTCTTGCCGCTGCGGGCAGGCGATACGTTGCGCATCTTGGATCTGGAACGCCCTGAACCGAAGGCGGCGACAAGCCGCCCGGCCGACTTCGTGTTGACGGGCACGGTTTGGGCCGATCATCTGCGGCTCGATGGCGCGCAGGTGCAGGCCACCTACGCCGACGGCCCGCTGCCGGGTGGCGCCGCGATTACCCGCAACGAGCTGGGCGAGGGTAAGGGTTGGTACCTATCCACCCAGCTATGCGTCGATGATTTGGCTCCCCTAATGGAGCGGGTCTACGTGGATAGCGGCCTGTGGACCTCCGGCCTGCCCGACGGTGTGGAGATGATACGCCGCATCGCCGACGATGCTTTGTACACCATCGCCATCAACCACACGGATATGCCCTTCTCGATGATGGTCGCCGATGGCCACGTCGATCTGTTGGACAACACTCCGGTGGGCGCTGGCCTGCTCATCCCCGCCAAAGGCGTCCGCATGGTGCGCAAGCCACTGACCGACTAACCGCGAGATCGGCAATCGTGGCTGAGATCGGCAGGTCTCCCTGCCGATCTCAGCCCTAAGTACCGATCTCACGTAACTACATTAAGGAGAGTGACATGCAGCAGGTCGAGTGGTTAGCGGCGTGGGTTCCAGACGAGGGAGCCACGCGCGGGCGTGAGCTGTTCTCCCGCACCTTCGACGGGGAGTCCGATGGCGTCTGGTCTGCTCCAGGCAGAGTCAACGTGATCGGCGAACACACCGATTACAACGCCGGGCTGTGCCTGCCGACGGCCCTGCCGCATCGCACGTATGTGGCGTTGCGGCGGCGAGCGGATGACATGGTAAAGCTAGCCTCCGCGCAGACCGACGAGCAGTGGACGGCGTCACTAGCCGACGTGGCTCCCGGCGCGGTTTCCGGCTGGGGTGCCTACGTGGCCGGCGTGGCCTGGGCGCTGCGCGAGGCCGGTTATCCGGTGGGCGGCTTCGAGGCGACGGTGGATTCCTGCGTGCCGTTCGGCGCCTCGCTGTCGAGTTCAGCGGCGCTGGAGTGCGCGACGGCCGCCGCCCTGGATGCGACGTTTGAGCTTGGGCTGATGGACTCCGTTGATGGGCGACGCGTTCTGATCGCTGCTTGCATCCGAGCCGAGAATGAGATCGCCGGGGCCGCAACGGGTGGCCTCGACCATGCGGCTGCCCTGCTCTGTCAGCCCGGTCATGCCCTGGCGCTGGACTTTCGCCCCGGTCTCCCCCCGGATGAGTTCGCCCAGTTGACCCCCTTCGATCTAGCCGCAGCCGGACTGACCCTGTTGGTGATCGACAGCCGCGCCCCGCATCAGCTGGTGGACGGCCAGTACGCCGCGCGTCGCGCCTCCTGCGAGCAGGCTGCCGAACTGCTGGGCGTGTCGTCTCTACGTGAGGTGCCAATCGACGGGCTGCTCACGGCCTCGGAGGTGCTGTTCGACGCCGTTCCCAACGAAGCAGAGGCGAAGCTGCTCTGTCGTCGGATGCGACACGTCGTCACCGAAATCGCCCGCACGGCAGAGTTCATTGCGCTGGTGCGCACCGGTCTCGGTTCCGATGGCGTACCGAATGAGGCGGCCGTCACCCGCGCGGGCGAGCTAATGAACGCCTCGCATGACTCCCTGCGTGACGACTACGAGGTAACCGTGCGCGAAACCGATCTGGCCGTGGAGGCTAGCCGGGCTGCCGGGGCTATCGGTGCCCGGATGACCGGTGGCGGCTTTGGTGGCTCCACCATCGCCCTGGTGCGTGCCGGAGAGGTTGATGCCGTGGCGGCCGCGGTACATGCCGCCTTTGTCGACGCGGGCCTTACCGCCCCCGGCTTCCTCCTGGCCCCGCCCTCGGCGGCAGCCTTCTGATCTGAGTCGGATGGTTGAGTAGGGAGCGTAGCGACCGTGTCGAAACCATCACCATGCGAGTACAGCGGTTTCGACACGTCGCTCCTACTCAACCGCCCGGTAGACCAATCATCCGAACCAATGAAGTGAGCTTCCATGAGTAACCACGGCCTAGAACTGGCTAAGCGCAAGATGGTGGATGCGGGCGTTGCCCCGGCCGCGATTGACACCTTTGCCCAGTTGTACCGTCTGCTGGAGTCCGGTGCTACGGGCCTGATCCGCGAGACCGATGTGGACCCCCTGCCTCAGTTGCCGCGCGCCGACGACCTTGAATTGACCGCTACAGAATGCGCCGCCGCGCTAGCCAAGACGGCGATCATTAAGCTCAACGGTGGCCTGGGTACGTCGATGGGCATGAATAAGGCCAAGTCGCTGTTGCCCGTGCGTCGTACCGCCGAGGGCGAGGAGTTCACCTTCCTTGACGTGATCGTGCGACAGATTCGCACCGCCCGGCACCTGACCGGCGCGCGGTTGCCGCTGCTGTTGATGAATTCTTTTCGCACCCGTGACGATTCTCTGACGGCGCTGGCCAAGTATCCCGATCTGTCCGTTGGCGACCTGCCGCTGGACTTCCTGCAAAACCAGGAACCTAAGCTGACCGCCGACACCCTAGAACCCGTTGAGTGGCCCACCAATCCCGAACTCGAATGGTGTCCGCCCGGCCACGGAGACCTGTATCCGGCCTTGCACGCGAACGGCATCGTCCGGGCGCTGCTGGCGGCGGGCTTTAGGTACGCCTCGGTGTCGAATGCGGACAATCTGGGCGCCGCCCCGAACGCGCGAATCGCCGCCTGGTTCGCGGCGTCGGGCGCCCCGTACGCCGCCGAGATGTGCCTGAAGACCCCGGCCGATGTCAAGGGTGGACAGTTGGTGGTACGCAAGGCCGACGGTCGCATCATCCAGCGCGAGACCGCGCAGACCCATCCAGACGATATGGCGATCAGCCTGGACCCGACCCGGCACAGGTACTTCCACACGAACAACCTCTGGTTTGATCTGGTGGCACTCGATGCCGAACTAACCCGCACGGGCGGCGCCCTGGAGCTGCCGCTGATTCGCAACGCCAAGACGGTTGACCCCGCCGACCCCACCTCGACGCTGGTGATCCAGCTGGAGTCGGCGATGGGCGCGGCCGTGGCCGTATTCGAGGGCGCCACGGCCATTGAGGTAGGCCGCGAGCGCTTCTTGCCCGTCAAGACCACCAACGATCTGCTGGTGCTGCGCTCCGACGTGTACGGCTTTGCTGGCAACGGCTATCTGGAGGCGCAGGTGCCCGCGCCCCTGGTTGCCCTCTCCCCCGCCTATAAGACCATCGCGGCCTTCGATGCTCGCTTCCCCGATGGCCCACCTTCGCTGCGTGAGGCTACCTCGTTGACCGTCGAGGGCGATTGGACCTTTGGGCGAAATGTGACGGTTTCCGGCGATGCGGTTTTGCCTGATGCGGGCGTCCCGGCTACCGTGCCACCGCGCGCGCTCATCACTAGCAAAGGAATCCAGGCATGACCATCCTCGTTACCGGCGGCGCCGGTTACATCGGCGCCCATGTAGTTAGGCTGCTCCGGCAGCGCGGCGAGAGGGTTGTCGTGGTTGACGATCTCTCCACCGGCTCGGCCTCCCGTATCGGGGATGAGCCGCTGGTCAGGCTGGACTTGGCCGCGCCCGAGGCGGTGGCCGTACTCACCGATGCGATGCTTGAACACAAGGTGGCGGCGGTGATCCATTTTGCCGCCCGCAAGCAGGTGGGCGAGTCTGTGGCGAAACCGGCCTGGTACTACCAGCAGAACGTGGGCGGTATGGCCAACCTGGTTCAAGCTATGGAAAACGCGAGGGTGGATCGGCTGGTGTTTTCCTCATCGGCCGCCACCTACGGGCAACCCGATGTGGGGTTGGTTACCGAGGATATGGCCGGGGCCGCGATCAACCCCTACGGTGAGACCAAGGTGATCGGCGAGTGGCTGGGGCGCGCGGCTGGAGTGGCCTGGGGCTGCCGTTTTGTGGCGTTGCGCTACTTCAATGTGGCCGGGGCTGGCTGGCCCGAGCTGGGCGACCCGGCCGTCTTGAACCTGGTGCCGATGGTGCTGGATAAGCTGGAACTGGGGGAAAAGCCCAGGGTGTTCGGCGATGACTACCCCACTCCCGATGGCACCTGCATCCGCGACTACATTCATGTTCTCGATCTGGCCAAGGCGCACCTGGCTGCCCTGGACTATCTCGACCAGGAGGAGCGTCCCCACGATGCCTTCAACGTGGGCACCGGCACCGGTTCCTCGGTCAAGGAGGTAATCGACGAGATTGGCCGGGCTTCTGGCCTGGACGTGACCTCCGAGGTACTCCCCCGCCGCGCCGGCGACCCGGCTCGCCTGGTTGGCTCCCCCGAACTGATCGAGAAAACCCTGGGCTGGCGTGCCGAGGCGGGGTTGTCCGAGATTATCGCCTCGGCCTGGGAAGCCTGGCAGACCGGCCCCCGCCACATCGGGTGATGCTTTTAGCGGGGGCGATAGGCGTCCGCGCGGTGCAGCACGTCGTAGATGCGCACGGTTTGCGCATCGTCGTCGATCTCGATTAGCACCCGGTAGGAGCCTCGATATGCCGAGCGCTTACCCTCGAAGGGTGCGTGCAGCGCCTTGCTTACCCGATACGGATTTGTGGTCAGGGGGCCATCGGCGAATGCGGCTACCGCGTCCACCACGGTGCGAGGTAGGCGTCCCATAGCCTTGGCTGCGGATGATGACCAGATAACCTGCCATTGCGGCTCAGGAGCCTCAGGCACGACTCGCCTCAAGCATCTCCTGGGTGGTCATGGTTCTTCCGGCCATGAAGTCGGCGTCGGCAGCCGCGACCCGGCTTAGCGTCCCCGGCGAGTTGAGCCAGACCAGCGTCTCCTCAAGTTCTGTCAGTTCCTCTACCGCGACCAGCATCGCCGCCGGGCGGCCATGCCGGGTAAGCATTACTCGGTCATGCGTACTTGCCACCTCATCTACCAGCGCGGATAAGTGAGTTTTCGCCTCAGTAACGGGAAGAGTCTGCATGTTCTCAGACTAACAACACCCAACCAAAAATCCAACCAATTTCGCATCGGGTAAGTCCGACCTCAACAAACACAGTACCCCCGGCTGCGACTGCGGCCGGGGGTACTTATGCTTCTAATGTGGGGCAACCCGGCCCCACCTTGGAGGAAGGAAGGATCACGATGGACACCTTACAAGTCATCGCGGTTCTCCTGGCTCTTCCCTGTGCAATCCTTGCGGCGATCAAACTGATCGAGCAAGTAAAGCGCCGGTAAGGCCAGGCCGGGCGGCGGTGGTAGCCGTCGCCCGGTACCTTCCCCTTCATCATGCCGAAGGTCTCCAGGAAAGGCAAGCTAGTTGAAGGCGCCCTATGGGCGATGCGGGGGATAACCCCCGTGAGGGTTGGCGGTGATCCTCATGGTGGAGATGTGAGCGAACGCGGGAGGGTTAGGTCGGCCCGAAACCCTGGCCGCTACCGCTCCTGTCCGGGTACACCTGCCCGGCACCTAATCGAAACGAGATGTAATGCCGCCGATAACCACGCCGATTGCCACCGCCTGCGGGTTGGTTAAGACCTACGGCGCGGGTGACACCGCCGTTCACGCCCTGGCCGGGGTGGACGTTGACTTCACCCGCGGTGAGTTCACCGCCATCATGGGACCGTCCGGCTCCGGCAAGTCAACACTGATGCACTGCCTGGCCGGGCTGGATCGAGCCACCGCCGGAACCGTCATCGTTGATGACGTAAAGGTGTCGGGGATGACGGAGCGGCAGCTGACCAGGCTACGCCGCACCCGGATCGGCTTCGTGTTCCAGGCGTTTAACCTGGTGCCCACGCTAACCGCGTTGGAAAACATCACCCTGCCGCTGGATATCGCACATCAGCGGGTGGATCGAGCACATCTGGAAACCGTGATCGAGGCCGTTGGCCTGAGCGACCGTCTAGGACACCGCCCAGCCGAACTCTCCGGCGGGCAGCAGCAGCGCGTCGCCTGTGCCCGCGCCCTGGTCGCCAAGCCATCGGTGATCTTCGCCGATGAGCCGACCGGCAACCTGGACTCCACGGCAGCCGCCGAGGTTTTAGGCTTCCTGCGTCGCTCCGTGGAGATGCTGGGGCAGTCCGTCGTGATGGTCACTCACGATCCCATCGCCGCCTCCTACGCCCACCGGGTGTTGTTCTTGGCCGATGGCGCGCTGGTCTCCGAGCTGCGCGACCCCTCCCCGCAGGCCGTACTCGACACCCTGGGCGCACTGACCCGTAAAACGGTGGTTGAAATGGAAATGGCAGGTGCCCGCTGATGCGCCGGGTAGCTCTGCGCGGCATCCGCGCACATATGGTTCGTTCCGTCATGTCGTTGGTGGCCGTTGCGCTCGGTGTCGCCTTTATTGCCGGAACGATGTCCTTGCGCACCATGCTCTCCGATACCTTCGACTCCATCGTTGATGTCTCCATCGCCGGTGACGCCTACGTGCGCGGCGTTGAGGAGGCGGTCATCGCGGCCGACTTCGCCGGTGTGCCCGCCCGTAACCTTATCGATCTCAGCCTTGGTGAGCGGCTGGCGGCGGTAGATGGCGTCCGCCATGTCGCTCCTGGCGCCGAAGGCCCAGTGGCGCTGATCGGCGCGGACGGCACCGTTGTTGCTTCCGGTGTGGGGGCGCCCAGCCTGGCCTTGGGTGTCGATGCCGTCAGCGCGTGGGGAGGCGTTGCCGCCGGGCGGATGCCTGCAACCCCGCAGGAGATCGCCTTGGAGGCCACCACCTTGGCCTCCTCTGGCCTGGCAATCGGCGATACCACCACCGTACTGATTGGCGGTCAGGCCGCTGAAATGACACTGGTTGGTGAGCTGGTTCCGGCTGGGCCGATGGCCGGGGCCACCGTAGTTATCATCTACCAACCCCTGGCGCTGGAGTTGTTCGCGGCCGATGGGATGACCGGATCGTTTGAGATTCTGGCCGAGGCTGGCGTTAGCCCAGCGGAGCTGGCCGCCCGCATCGCCCCCGTGCTGGAAGGCGTCTACCCTCCCGCGCAGGTGGTGACGGGTGAGTACCTGCGGGAGATAAATCGCGAGGCCATCGGCGAGCAGCTGGGCTTCATCACCGTGTTCTTAATGCTGTTTGCCGGTATTGCCATGTTTGTCGGCGGGTTCATCATTGCCAACACGTTCGCCATGTCGGTGCAGCAGCGCACGCGAGAGTTCGCCCTCCTGCGGGCCATCGGGGCCGCACCCCGGCAGGTGTTCACCTCGGTGCTGTTGCAGGCCGGTGCCGTGGGTGTGATCGGTTCGGGGCTAGGCGTGGCGCTCGGTTTCGGGCTATCTGCCCTGATTCGCGTGGGCTTGGCGGCGATGGGGATGGGTCTGGCTGACAACATCCCCTTCACCGCCGAGACCGTCATCACCGCTATGGTGGTGGGTACGGTCGTCTCTGTCGTCGCGGCGGCCATTCCGGCTCGGCGAGCAGCCCTGGTGCCACCCATCGAAGCGATGCGGGCCGATGGCTCAGCTGCCGGTCGTTCGCTTATCCGCCGGGCCGTGTTTGGTGGCCTGCTTACCGCCCTTGGCGGTGCGGCACTGGTGGCCACCGTGATTTGGCCTCATGCCGAGGCAGCCAACCTGACTTTGACCGCGGGTGTACTCGGTACGCTGATCGGCGCCCTGGTGTTGATGCCGGTGTTGGCCGGGCGAGTGCTGCGCGTGCTGGCCGTACCCGCGGTGGCGCTGGTTCGCCCGATGGGTCGTCTGGCTCGCGGCAACGTCACCCGTAATCCCCGCCGCACGGCCTCAACGGCGGGCGCGCTGATGATTGGGGCCGCGCTGGTGGCCACCGTCTCGGTGATGGCCGCCTCGATGAACGAGTCGCTGACCGGCGCCGTCCGTCAGGAGGCGCAGGCAGACTTCATCATGCAGTCGCCGATGTTCCTGGGTCGGATGCCCGAGGGCGCAGTGGCGGCGGTGGCCGCACTGCCCGAGGTGGAGCGGGTCGCTCCTGTGGGCATGACCAGGGCGGGCGTTGGGCACCACTCCTTTGACGAGCCGATCGGCACGATGGTTGCAGGAGTCGAGGCCGGGCTGTTGGGTCGCTTCCTGTTCCCGCCGATGGAGCAGGGCGTGTTCGGTGCCACTGGTGATTTGGGGCCAGGTGAGGCGCTAGTGCAGAACACCGAGTTCCGCAATCACGGCCTAGCGCTTGGCGACACCTTGACCGTGGCCGGACGAAAGGGTGAGGTCGAGGTAACCATCGTTGGTGTCTTCGGCGGAGCGATGTTCAACCTGCCGCTGATCGTGGCTCAGGAGACGTTGGATGCCATCGCTCCGACACAGGATCAGATGTCCGATCTGGCTCTGGTGGCCGCTGTCAGCGGGGCCGACCTGGCCGATCTGGAGGATGCCCTAAATGCCGCCGTGGAGCCTTTCATGGTGGTCACCGTGATGGATAGGGACGCGTTTATCGACTTCTTAGCCGGGCAGGTGCAGCAGGTGATGACGGTTCTGTTCGCCCTGCTGGCGCTGTCGATCATCATCGCGGTGCTTGGCGTGGTGAACACCCTGGCGCTGTCGGTGATCGAACGGACTAAGGAGATCGGGCTGCTCCGAGCCGTGGGGCTGGGCCGATTCCAGCTGTCGTCTACGGTGGTGATCGAGTCGATCTTGACGGCCGTGTTCGGCACGCTGCTCGGCCTGGCCGTGGGGGTAGCCGTCGCGGCGACACTCCCGGCGGCGATGGCTGGCATGGGGCTAACCACGCTGGCTATCCCCTTTGGTGGCCTGGCCGTGATTCTCGGTCTGGCCGTGATCGTCGGTCTGCTGGCCGCGGTCTGGCCTGCCATCCGCGCCGCCCGCCTCCCCGTCCTCGACGCAATCAGCCACGCCTAACCCAGTCCCAGCCCCTGCCGAACCGGCCGATCTGGCTACGAACCGCCCCGTTCAGAGCCAGATTAGCCGGTTCGGCAGGGGTTATTCGATTGTTACTTGCCGGGGGTGACAGGAAAGATGGTGGCGCGCATGAAAGGGTGTGACTCGAAACAGCAAGCACCTCAACGCCGTGATCGCTGGGTTTACCCTCGCCCTGGGTGTGGTCGGCTGCGCGCCAGACCGTGCCCCGGTTGTGCTTGATCCCGCGGCAACCCTCGTCTCCCTAGCGTTGGGTTGGGGTGATTTCCATGAGGGGCACCGCTCCGTCCGGGTAGCTTACGAGGATGGCGCTCATCGGCTGTGGGTCACCTGGGAGACTCATGATCGGACCCAGTTTTTCGTGCCGGATGGAACACCCTTGGCAGCCAGCGAGGTGACCGCCTTGCGCGCTCTGCTTGATGAGCAGGGCATCGCCTACTGGGATGGCTATGACAGCACTTGGACCGACGACAACACGAGCGACTTCTCCTTTTCTTTTTCGGCCGCCTTCAGCGACGGCGCAACCATCACCGCCGCCGGTGCCAACGACTTTGGTCATCGTCCCACCGACAACTTCGGCGCCGAGTTCGCGGCCCTGGCCAACCACCTGCGAGGTCTCGCTGAACGGCACTCAGTTGAACCCGAGTGGGGAGCCATCGCCGATTTCCAGATGACCATCGGGTGGCGCGATCCGGCACGCTACCTGCTGCGCCCCCTTACCGATGGCGATTACCAACTCAGTTTGCATCGAGGTCGCGCAGCCGGAACGGTAACCGTGGCCGTCGGCCCTGACGTGCTGGCACAACTACAAGTTCTGGTAGACCAACTCGAGGTCACGTCGTGGCTTAATGGCATTCCAGACGCCCCGCACGGCGGCAGCTTGGATCAGAATGTCTCGGTGTATGTCCGCTTCGACAGCGGACACCATCTCTCAACAGTGGGTTCCGTGCAGCGCCGCGAAGACCTTCCGCCGAGCATCGACGCCCTAGTCGCATTCTTCGAGGATCAGTGGATAGCCCATCAGTTACTGATATCCGGTGACGGATATGACGAAGGCTGACGTCGGCCTGTTGCTCCTCGATATAACCGAGGGCCAATCCCTTATCGAGGCCCGCGCCTCTGGGTGGGCGGCAGAAACCATCGCGGTCAGTCTTCGATCAGCACCGCGGTGCGGGCCGGTAGCACCATCTCGGCGGCGGCCAGCGATTCACCAGTGTCGCAGCGCCTGCCGGTGACCCCACGAACGATGACCGGCTCATCGGTGTGGTTCAACCAGAACGTCACCGGGCCGCGTTTGGTGCGGCTCACCCCGGCGGGCAGGCCCGGTTCGACGATGCCCGCCGAATCAAGCACGCGGGCAAGCAACGTGTCCCGGCCACGGGAGTCGAGGTTGGTGGCCACATACCAGCCAGCCCCCGATCCGCGAGCGCCAGGCAGCATCGTGATCGCGGGCCGTCCCGCCAGGTCGGTACCGCCGAAGCGGGCCACCACCTGCACCCGCTCATCGTCCACGGCTAAATCGTCGGCTCCCTCGCGGGCGTTGCCGGGCCACGGCGCACCGAAATCATCCACCAGATCAACCAACGGCGCGGCGGCCGGAGCAACGATGGCGGCGCTGACCCGGTCTATCTCCGGGTCGAGTACCTCGCCCGTGCCCGGCAGGTAGGGCACGACGCTAAATGGCGCCATTTCCAGCACCCGCACGCCGAGTATGTCGCGGATCGGGCGCAGGTAGCCGCCGAGTACCGCATGGCCAGCGTCGTCGATCCAGCCGCTCAGGAACGTAACGATCACCTGCGCACCGGCGGCCACGGCCTCACGCAGCCGCGTGGCGGCGGCCTCGGTGAGCCGGAACAGCGAGGGGACGATGATGATGCGATAGCCGGTCAGGTCGGCCTCGGGGTGCGCGAAATCTGCTACGTGGCCCCGTTCGAACAGGCTGGCGTGCCAGTCGCGCAGGCCGCGTAGGGCCGTCTTCTCCTCGACCGGACCAACGGCTGCCTCCTGCGCCCAGAAGTTCTGCCAGTCGAGCAGCAGCGCCACATCGGCCTTTATTTCGCCGCCCAGCACCGCCGCTGCCCCGGTTAACTGCCGACCAAGCCCCACCACCTCGCGCCAGGTGCGGGCCTCGCTGCCCGCGTGGGGCACCATGCCGGAGTGCCACGTTTCGGCTCCGGCCTTCGACTGACGCCACTGGAAGTTGAGGATGCCATCGGCGCCGCGGGCCACCGTTTGCAGGGACCACAGCGCATACTGCCCCGGTCGCTTGACCGCGTTCCGTTCACGCCACTGCACCTGGTTGGGGGCCTGCTCCATCTGGATGAACGGCTTGCCGCCGCCCAGGGAACGCATCAGGTCGGCCTCGAAGGCGTATGACCGCGCGCCGCGCGGGTCGGCTGGGTCTGGGTAGGAGTCGTTCGAGATGAAATCGACGTGTTTGGCCCACTTCCAGTAGTCCAACGACTCCAGTAGCCCCAGGAAGTTGGTGGTCACGGGGATGTCCGGGTTTGCGCGGTGCAGTATCTCCTTTTCAAGCAGGTGCAGCTCAAGCAGGGTATCGGAGCAGAACTGACGGTAATCGGCCACTTGGCCGGGGTTTGGATAGGTGGGAGTCAGGCCGGGGAGAATCACCTCGTCCCAGGCGGATAGGCGCTGTGACCAAAAGGCCGTGCCCCAGCCATCGTTCAGCGCAGCGAGGGAGCCGTACTTGGCCTGTAGCCAGGCGCGGAACCGGCCCTCCGTCTCCGCATCGAAACTCTCGTGTACGTGGCAGGCGTACTCATTGTTGATATGCCAGGCGACGAGCGCCGGATGATGGGCAAACTCATTGGCCAGCGTCTGCACCAGGGCCGCGATCTTGTCCCGAAATACCTGGCTCGACGGATTGTATGCCTGTCGCGAACCCCACCTAAGTACGTGTCCCTCGCGGGTGATGGGCAGCGTTTCTGGGTACTGGCGACCCAGCCACGGCGGGGGCGAGGCGGTGGCCGTGGCCAGATCGACGCCGATGCCTGCCGCGTGCAGCCGATCGACGAGCGAACGCAGCCAGCCCAGCTCGTAGCGGCCCGGCTCCGGTTCTAAAAACGCCCAGGAGAAGATGCCCACGGAGACCACGGTGACCCCCGCCTCCTGCATCAGTTCAAGATCGCGTTCGATGGTCGCGTCATCCCACTGCTCTGGGTTGTAGTCACCGCCATAGGCGAGCCGGTCGATCAGCACAGGATTCCTTTCGGTGGAGCGGTGAAGCCTGCTACAGCAGGTCGGCGGGCGGACAGGGATCCATGTCCGCGAACTCCTTGTTTTCCCCGG
>WQZL01000017.1 GCA_009780755.1 Promicromonosporaceae bacterium
CGCCGGCCAGGTGAAACCAACCGGCCCCGGTGAGGCGTTCCTGCCGCCCAGCGGCCGGGAGATTGACGCTGCGCTTGGCACCACAGGGCGCCAGCGGGCGAGCTGGGTTCATGTTCAACCTGGACGGGCGGCCGCGCTGCGCGCCCGGAGCCGTCGCATTGGCCCCAGCCTGACCCACGAGGATTTCGACGTGCTAGAGGTGACTTTTCATCACCTCAACGCGCTGGCGGACGAGATCGCCGGGTATGGCGCCGCGATCATCGTTGAGGAACCAGCCGACCTGCGCGCGGCGGTCATCTTGCGGCTAACCGCTGCCGCGCAGTTGGGGGAGGCGACCTGATGCCCGCAGAACGCTCCGACGACCGCCTGGTGCGGCTGCTCGCGCTGGTGTCCTACCTGGAGGGTACCGGCCCGGTATCGATCACCGATCTGGCGACCAAATTCCGCGTCTCCGAGCGGCAGATTCGCGCGGACATCGATCAGTTGTGGGTGACCGGCACGCCCGGTTACTGGCCGGACGATTTGATCGACTTCGATGCGGATGGGTTTGCACATGGGGTGGTGCGCCTGACCGATGCGCGGGGTTTGACCCGCCCGTTGCGGCTCGGCACCAGGGAAGCGGTGGCGCTGGTAACGGCGCTGCGGGCGGTGGCGAGTTCCCCGGCGGTGGCCGCAGATGCGCAGCGGCTGGGATTGGTGGCCTCCGCGCTGGCGAAGTTGACCGCCGCTATTGGCGCCACCGCCGGGGAGGCTGCCGAAGGGGTGGCGGTTCACCTAGAGGGCGACGGAGCGCCGGAGGTGGTAGCGGAGATAAGCGCAGCACTGACCCAGGGGCTTAGGTTGCGCATCGAGTATGTGAATGCCGCTGACACCACCTCCTCGCGCCTAGTGGACCCGATTCGCCTGCTCCAGCAGGATGGCAGCGACTACCTACTGGCCTGGTGCCACCAGTCGAAGGCCAGACGCACGTTCCGCCTAGATCGATTGCTCAATGTGGAGGTACTGACCGAGGCGGTGGATGCGGTGTTGGTGGCGCAGGCCGATGCCGACGTAGATGTGGCTCGGTCGGCGGCAGGTGGCTGCTCCGATGTCACACAGGAGGTGACCATTGCCTTTACCTCCCCGGCGCGCTGGCTGGCTGAAGCGGTGATGGCCGAGGCGGTCATCGAACTATCGGAGGCGGATGGCTATCCACCTGGGGCCTTCGCCCTGCGCCTGCGCATCACCGACCAAGCCTGGCTCCGCTCCGCCTTGCTCGCCTGGGCGCCCAACATCCTCGCCGTCTCACCCCCCGAAGCCGCAACCCCTGCCGCCACCGAAGCCCGCCAAGCCCTAGCAAACGTCGTTGAGGTCGGTAGTTTGCGTCGAAATCGGTAACTCGGGGTGCCGATTTCGACGCAAACTACCGACCTCAACGTTTCCCGCTCCGTGGAACGACGCTGGGAGGCCGGTAGGCTGGGTGGGGTGTGGGGATGGGTTTGGGCGGCGTTGGTCGTCGGGTCGTTGGTGGTGGCGTTCTTTTCATGGCGCGACCTGTGGCGGCGCGGTAAGGCGCTGTTTGGCGAGGCGAACGCCTGCACCGAGAAACTATCGGCCCCCTGGGCGCGACTGGAGCAGGCCACGGCGGCGGCTAAGACCAACACCCCAACCGGTCCAAATATTTTTGAAGACCTCGCCACTCATCGTGAGCGGGTGGCAACCCTGGGCGACAAGAAGCGCGAACGGCGGGTCGCTCGGTGGGAACGCCGCATGGAAGCGGCCCAAGAGTGGTCGTTGACTGCCTGGTTGGCCGATCGTCAGGCCGCGCAACGCGAACCGAGCGCGTGATTCCAGGTACGGTTTTCCACGTGTCCGTTTCAACCCCCACCTTGCGTCTCGGCGTAGTCATAAACCCCACCGCCGGTCGCGGTCGCGGTCGGCGCGCCGGTCCAGCGGTCCTAGATGCCTTAGCCGCCTGCGGGCATGACGTGTGGGATCTGTCCGGGTCAACCGCCGACCTCGGGCTAGAACACGCCCGACGAGCGGTGGCCGAGGGGCTAGATGTCCTGGTGGTTGTGGGCGGGGATGGCATGATTCACCTGGGGTTACAGGCTGTGGCCGAAACCGGCACCCCGCTTGGCATCGTGGCCGTTGGCACCGGCAACGATTTCGCATCCAAGCTTGGCCTGCCCACAGGGGATACAGAGCCGTGCCTTGAAGCTCTCTTGACCGCGCTGGCCGCTGGCCCGACGACGGCACGCGCGGTCGATGCGATCCGGGTAACCGGGGCCGGACTCACCTGCCGCTTGGTGGCCAACGAACCGGTGCGCTGGGTGGCCGGGGCTGTCTCGGCCGGACTGGACGCCGCCGTAAATGAGCGGGCGAATGCGATGGTGCGGCCGCGCGGCTCGTCGCGATACGTGGTGGCTGCGTTCCGCGAGGTGGCCGCCTGGGATGCCTGGGATTACCGCCTCACCTTTGAACATGTTTGCGGCGACGAACAGAGCATCGCTGCTCTAACCTCCCTGGCGGGTTTCACCGACCTTGGTCCGGAGGCCGATGGCGATGGGCGCCGCCTGCTCTGGGATTCGCGGGGCGCCCTGGTCACTGCGGCCAACGGCTCCCAGATTGGCGGCGGGATTCCCGTGGCCCCAAGCGCGCAGATCGACGACGGCCTCCTCGACATCGTGATCGCCACCGACGTCGGCCGCAAGGGCGCCATCCGGCTGTTCCCGATGTTGCTGGCCGGAAAGCACCTCGGCCACAAGAAGGTGCGGGTGGTGCGGGCCAAGGCCATCGACCTAGAGCCTGCCGAGCGCGACGGTCAACCGCGCATCCCCTCGGCCTTCGGCGATGGCGAACATTTAGGCGCCCTGCCGTTGCGTGCCGAGGTGCGCCCCGGCGCCTTGCTGGTGTTGACACCGTGACCGCGCACCTGGCCGAGTTCACCGCCGGGCTGGGATTTGCCCTTGACGATTTCCAAACCGCCGCCTGCGAGGCGTTGGATGCCGGGCGAGGCGTGCTGGTGGCGGCTCCCACCGGGGCCGGGAAAACCGTGGTGGCCGAGTTCGCCTGTCATCTGGCGCTGGCTCGCGGCGGCCGGGCGTTCTACACCACGCCAATCAAGGCACTGTCAAACCAGAAGTATCGCGATCTCGTCGCCCGCCACGGCGCCGAAAAGGTGGGCCTGCTCACCGGCGACACCGCCATCAACGGGGAGGCTCCCGTGGTGGTGATGACCACCGAGGTGCTGCGAAACATGCTTTACACCGATGCCGACCGGCGCCTGGACGACCTGCGTTTCGTCATCATGGATGAGGTGCATTACCTGGCAGATCGGTTTCGTGGCCCGGTCTGGGAAGAGGTAATCATCCACCTGCCCGCGGCGGTGCAGGTGGTTTCGCTATCGGCCACGGTGTCGAACGCCGAGGAGTTTGGCGATTGGCTACAGATGGTGCGTGGTGACACGGAAGTCATCGTCTCCGAGCGACGCCCGGTGCCGCTGTGGCAGCACATCGTAGTCAGCGCTACCGAGCCGCGGGGAACACCTCGGTTGCTCGACCTTTACGCCGACGTTAAGAAAGGTGCTGGCGAACGAAGCGAGGCACCCACGAGCGGCGGTGCCCCGGCAAACCCACCGCTTAGCCCCGAGGTGATCGAGTCATTCCGCCGCCTGGCTAAAACAGGGGGCAAGCCGGGGGACAGGGGTTTTCGTGGCCCCGGCGGCAGGCGCATCGATGGCCGCAAGCCTGGCCCCTCGGTAGGGGGCGGCTCGGCCCGTCGCTACCCGCCACGGGCCGCCACCGTCGAGGCGCTGCACCAGGCAAAACTGCTGCCCGCCATCTACTTCATTTTCTCTCGCGCTGGTTGCGAGGGGGCGGTAAACCAATGCCTGCAATCCGGGCTGCGGCTGACCTCCGCGCAAGAAGAGGCCAAGATTCGAGCCGAAATCACCGAGGCAGTGGCCGATATTGGACGCGAAGACCTGGACGTACTCGGCTTCTGGTCGTGGAGTCAGGCACTCAGCCGGGGCATAGCCGCCCATCACGCCGGGCTACTACCGGTCTTCAAGGAGACGGTGGAGCGCTTGTTCGCTCGCGGGCTTATCAAGGTGGTTTTCGCCACCGAAACGCTGGCCTTGGGTATCAACATGCCCGCCAAGTCGGTGGCGTTAGAAAAGCTAGCCAAGTTTGATGGGGTATCGGTGCGGCCAGTGACGCCGGGGGAGTACACCCAGCTGACCGGTCGGGCCGGACGGCGCGGCATAGACCCAGAGGGTCACGCCGTGGTGATAGACCACCGGGGTCTTGACCCGGTGGCCCTCGCCGGTCTCGCCTCCCGGCGCACCTACCCGCTTAAATCTTCCTTCCGCCCCACCTACAACATGGCGGTAAACCTGGTGGCGACCGTCGGGCACAGGCGAGCCTTAGAGGTACTAGAGACCTCGTTTGCGCAGTTCCAGGCCGACCGCTCCGTGGTGCACCTAGCCCAGCAGGCGCAGACGGCCCAGCTGGCGTTGGCAGAGTACGACGTGGACAAGCAGCCCTATAAGTTGCAGCGGGAATATCGGCGGCTGGTCAAACGCATCGAAGGGCAGACCGGATCGGTGGCCCGCACCTTTGACCGCACCTGTCAGGTACTCACCGAACTTGGCTACCTGACGCGGGTAGCGGGCCAGGCGCGAAACACCACCGACGGTGATTGGCTGCGGCGCATTTACACCGAAAACGACCTGCTGCTCGCAGAGTCCCTCCGCCAAGGCGTGTTGGACGAACTCGATCCGGCCTCGCTGGCCGCGCTTGTTTCGGCCATCGTCTACGAGGGACGCCGAGAGGCCACCGCCGAGCCAGCAATACCTGGCGGGCCACACGGGCGCATTGGCCAGGGCCTGGCCGCGCTAGAACAGGTATGGCGGCAGGTCACAGACCTTGAAACGCGGCACGGACTCGACGCCACCGGAGACCTGGATGCCGGAATCGTGGCCCCAATCCACCGCTGGGCCTCTGGTCGAGGGCTGGCGGCAACGCTACGCGGCACCGATCTGGCCGCCGGTGATTTGGTGCGTTGGTGCAAGCAGGTATTAGACGTGTTGGAGCAATTGACACGGGCCGCGCCCACTGCGAAACTACAGGCGACGGCACATCGAGCAGTCAGTGCCATGTGGCGCGGTGTAGTCGCCCACAGTGGCCTCTAACGGGCACGTCAGGCGACTTTGCAGGTCCATTACTTTTCTTCGCGGCCAGTTTTGGCTTATCCTGCGCGCTGTGAGTTCCATCCTTTACCGCGGCGGCCGCATCCACGCCGCGAGCGACCCCGGCGCCCAAGCGCTGCTGGTCGATGGTGGGGCCGTGGCCTGGATCGGCACCAACGACACCGCAGACGGGCTAGCGGCCCGAGCTGATCGGGTGATCGAACTTGACGGCGCACTGGTGGCCCCTGGTTTCGTAGACGCCCACTTCCACGCGCTGGCCACCGGGCAAGCCCTTGGCGCCCCCGACCGGCTATCGGCCTACCGAGCCGCGCTAGGCCAAGCCGCCGCGCAGGGCATCGTCGCCGTCCATGAGTTCTCCAACCCGGCCACCGACACCCGCGAGGGTCTAAGCGAGCTGATGGGCGTATCGGTCTACGAGCATTTCCCGCAGGTATTGGCCTATCGCGGCGAATTGCTCACCTCAACCGCGGCGGGGCTAGAACTAAAAGAGGCGCTGCCCTTCCTGGCCGGGTTTAGCGGGGCGCGAGTGGATGGCTCGATGAGCGAGGGGGCTGCCGCGATGCGGCAACCCTACCTAAACGTGGCGCAGGTGCCCGGCCTCACCTATGACGACCAATATGGGCGGCTAGAGCTGACCGCCGAACAGATCGCGACACATCTGGCCGCAAGTCAGACGGCAGGATTGCCCGGCGGCCTCCATGTTGAGGGCGACCGCGCGATGGACGAGTTCCTAGCCGGGCTTTCCCTAGCGGCTGACATGCTCGGCGGCGCAGAGCTTGGCGCCAAGAACCTGCGCAGCGGGCAACACCGCATCGAACATGCGCTGTTTGTCGACGCCGTGGCAATGGCCACCCTGCTGCTTTACGGGGTGTCGTTATCGATCCAACCAGCCAGCACGGCGGCCAGCAGCAACTCAGGCGGCGCCTGGGCCAAGGGGCTAGGAGTCGCACGAATGGCCAATGTCGGCCCCATCGCCGACGTGACAGGGGCAGGCGTCAGGATCGCCCTCGGCTCGGGGTCGCCCGGCGCCCCGTTGGACCCGTGGCTTGCAATCCGTGCGGCTGTCGAGCATCCCGATGAGTCGCAGCGGCTCTCTAGCTTGGCCTCCTTCCGCGCGCACACGGTAGGTGGCTGGCAGATTGCCGGCTTTGCCGATGAAGGCGCCGGAGAGTTGGCCGTCGGCAACCCCGCGCACCTTGCCGTGTGGCGGGCCGAGAACTACGGCGTTTATGACCCAACCCGGCCCCTGTGGGCGGGCGAACCCGAAGACCTGCCCCTGCTGCCCGACATGACCCCCGGCTCCGCGCCACCAGAGTGCCTGCACACCCTACGAGCCGGCGTTCCCATCCATGACACCTTTAGTTGAAAATCCCCCGGAGCGGGCCGCTGGGGTGCCCCTCGGCGGGCCGAACATTCCGCGAAAGTTAACTATCGTCTGCGCCTTCCTGATCGGCGGGGCGCTCTGGGCGGCCTTCCCCACTGCTGGCCTCTGGCCGCTTGGCATCGTGGCCGTCGCCCTGGTCTGGATCGCAACGGGCCGCGATCATGCGGGCTGGAACTTCCTGGTCTTGTTCATCGCGGGCCTCGTCTTTGCCCTGCCGCACGTGCGGTGGGCGTATTACGCGACGGATTCGGTGCCCTGGTACGCGCTTAGCCTGCTCGTGGCGCTCGGTTTCGGCGTGTTTGGGGCGGTCTGGACGTGGGCTAAGCGACTGCCTTGGGTGCGGGACCGGCTCTGGGCGCACCTGCTGGCCTTCGCTACCTTGTGGGTGGCGGTGGAGCAGTGGCGTTCGGAGTTTCCCTTCGGTGGCTTCCCCTGGGGGCGTCTGGCTTGGACCGTGTCGAATGCCCCCACTGGCCGGGCGGCCTGGCTGGGCGGCACGCCATTCGTGTCGTTCCTACTGGCCGGGGCCGGGGTATTGCTCCTGGTGGCGTTCTTTTTCCTGCTGGAAGCAAAATTCCGCACGGACGTCGAACACGCACATCGTTGGGGGAAGATGTGGCAGGGGCTTACCTGTGTGGGCATAGCAACGGTCGCGGTATTCGGCCCGGCGCTGCTGCCCCTCCCATCCGGCGGGGATGGAGCGGAGGCGGATAATCTGGCCTTCTCCTACTTCGTTCACGCCGATACCGGAGTTGCCGAGGCCGGGGTGTTGCGTGTCGGGCTGGTCCAAGGTGATTCCTTCGACGCCGATGGCAACACTGGCCGGCAGATCGTATTGGAAAACCACCTGGCGGTGACCGGACAGTTGGCCGAGGACATGGCGTGGCTGCGAGAGGTGGCCAGCCCCGATGTGGGCCTAGATGTGGTGTGGTGGCCGGAAAATTCCGCAGACTTTGACCCGCAGGTATCACCGGTGGTTGCTAGCTGGCTAGATGAGGCCGTAGCGGCGGTGGGCGCCCCAATTCTGGTGGGGGCGATGGAGTGGCCCGAGTACGGTGGCCGCTACAACGTGCTGCTGCTGTGGCAGGCAGGGGAGGGCGTCATCTCCCGGTACGCAAAGCAGCTACCCGCGCCATTCGGCGAGTACATTCCCTTGCGGAACGTGGCCCGGTTGCTCAGCGATCAGGTGGATCGCGTGCAGAACGACATGTGGGCCGCTACCAACCCGCCGTTGATTCATCTCCCCGTAGCAAGGTTAAACCGGGATGTCCCAATTGGCACGGCCATCTGTTTCGAGGTGGCCTATGACCGCATTCTGCGTGACGCCACCCGCCTGGGCGCCGAGGTGTTGGTGGTGCCCACCAACAACGCGTCCTTCGGCTGGACGCCGCAGTCGTTACAGCAGTTGCAGATGACGCAGTTGCAGGCCATCGCCAACGGGCGAGCCACCGTGCAGATTTCGACGGTGGGGGTCAGCGCGGTGATCGCGCCCGATGGCACCATCGTTTGGCAGTCCGGGCTGTTTGAATCCGCCTGGACTGCCGCAAACCTGCCGCTGCGCACCACCCTTACCCCGGCCACCCTGCTTGGCTACTGGCCGAGCTGGCTGTTCAGCGGCGCCGGGGCGTTGCTCGCCCTCGGAGGAGTGGCAACCCGATGGGTTAGGAACCGCGCCGAATCTTGCCCGCACGCAGCAGGGTAAGGCGCTCGTCGAGCAGTTCTTGTAGCTCCTCTTCGGAGCGACGCTCTAGCAGCATGTCCCAATGGGTGCGCGGTGGCTTGACCGGCTTTAGGTCAGGTTGCTCGCTGTCTCGCAGCAGAGCCTCTTCGCCGCAGCGGCATTCCCACACCGAGGGCACCTCGGCGTCGGTGGAAAACGGGAGGATGATGGTGTGCCCATTAGGGCAGTCGTAGTACGCCTGGAACCTCGGCGCAAAATCGACGCCCTCGTCTGACTCCATCGACTTGGCGCCGATGCTCATACCGCGCAGAGAGCGGTCGGGCATGTTGGACTCCTAGAAAAGTTGGGGTATCTGCTCCCATTCTACCGCGCCGGACCAGACACCTCGCGCCACCCGCCGCGCGCGGCCCCGAAATACCACGCAGACTAGTCACCATGCAGTTTGGCATTATCACGGTGGGCGACATCACCGCCGACCCTACGAACCAGTTCACCCCCGACGATGCCCAGCGCATCCAGGACATGGCAACCGCCGCCAAACACGCCGATGAGGCTGGTTTGGATGTGTTTGCTGCGGGCGAACACCATAGCCCGCTGTGGGCATCCTCAAGTCCGGGAACGCTGCTGGCCTACCTGGCCGGGGTGACGAAACGGATCATCCTTTCCACCGGAAGCACGCTTATCACCACCAGTGACCCGGTGCGGCTCGCCGAGGAGTTCGCAACGTTGCAAATCCTGGCCGATGGCCGCCTGGACCTGATGCTCGGTCGGGGCAATTCGGCCCCGACGTATCCGTGGTTCGGGAGGAATATGCGAGATTCGGTTCCGCTGGCCATCGAGAACTACTCCCTGCTGCGGCAGCTGTGGCGTGAGGATGTGGTGGATTGGGATGGACAGTTCCGCACGCCGCTGCGGGGGTTTACCTCCGTGCCACGCCCCCTAGACGGCGTGCCACCCTTCGTATGGCACAGCTCCATCCGCAGCCCGGAGATGGGGGAGCAGGCCGCGTTCTACGGCGACGGGCTGATGCAGCTGAACATCTTCTGGCCGATGAGTCACACGAAGGCAATGGTGGCGCGATTCCGTCAGCGCTTCGAACACTACGGCCACGGACGTGGCGACCAGGCCATCGTGGGTCTGGGTGGGCAGGCGTTCATGCGGGCTAGATCGCAGGATGCGGTAAACGAGTTCCGGCCCTACTTTGATGTGGCCCCGGTGTACGGACATGGGCCATCGCTAGAAGAATTCATGGCCGAGACGCCGCTCGCTGTTGGCTCGCCGGCACAGGTAATTGACCGTTACGGCAAGCTCGTCGAGGAGGTGGGCTACTACCAGCGGCAGCTGTTCCTGCTCGATCATGCCGGGTTGCCTCTCAAGACGGTGCTGGAGCAGATCGACCTGTTGGCCGGCGATGTGGTACCGGAGCTGCGGCGCATCGCCGAGGCGGCTCGCCCGACAGATGATGTGCCGCTGAACCCGCCCACCCACGCCGAACTTGTTGCCGCCGCCGAGGCTACGGGCACCCGACATGCGGGTCATGTTGGGTTGACGGAGGATCGCTGGCGGGGTCTGCGGTCGGATGAGAGCGCCGCTATGGTCTTCGACCCGACCGACTTCGACCCCACCGCTGGCAGCCCCTTCGGAAAGTAACCCCCATCCCGGTGCGGTTTAAGCCTCGCTGTACAGCACACCGCGTTCGCGGGCGACCTCAGCGAGTCGAGCGTCAAAGGTGGCCACCTTGCCATCGATAGCGAGGGCAGTGGCAAGCACCACGGCGTCGGGAAGTTTCAAACCGGTGTCAGCTCGGGCTTGCGCTACCTGAACTGGCCACGGAGCAGTTGGCGTGCCAAGGTTGCTCAAAACTCGGACTCCAAGATCGCCTTCTGCAACGACTCCAGTTAGATGATGGAACGCAGTAAGTGCGCGTCCGAACCTAGCTGGAAGAGTGAGACACTCGGCAGCCGTAGTTTCGTGGATAACAAGTAATCCTGAGTGCCCGCGAAACACTGCTCGGGACGCCTCGTAATGGGCGTCGCCGGGCTTTGTGTAGGCGATCACCACCGAAGCATCAAGGACGATCATTCCGGCCACTCCGCCCGAAGTTCTTCGAGATAATTGTCAGGAATGGGGCCAAATGACTCAGCAAGCCGACGGGAGTTGTTGTCAACGATTTCCTCCCATCGCTGCTGCTCCTCGGCCAGACGAGCGGCGGAGTCTTCGATCATTTGCACCATTAGCGCGCGGTCGTCGGTCTCGGGGTGTCGCTTCCGGGCCAGGGCAAGTGCCCGCTCAATTGGGGGAGTGTGCGTGATGCTGGTGCGTTTCAACGTAGTAGGCATAACCCAAGTGTAGCACCAGCGCACACTGGTGCAGCACCATCTTCGCGCTATGGCCCCTGGGTTGCAGCAAGGCACAGGCTGGAAGGCGTGACAACCCTGGCTCGATCTAGCATGTAGTGCTAGATTGACCTTATGGCCACTATGACGCTCACTGAGTTCAACCAGAACCCCTCGCGGGCCACTCGGTTGGCCGAGCGCGAGCCGGTGACAATCTTGCGCCGAGGAAGGGCCGCCCTGCGCCTAGAGCAGATTTCCGTCAAATCGACCGACCCGGTTCAAGCGCTGATCGATGCAGGTCTCGCAACCCCGAGAAGGCGCCAGGGAGTGCCACCGAAGTTGCAAACCATAACTACCGATATTGATTTGGTCGGGATGCTTGAAGCCGACCGCAACCGATTGGGGTAGTGACATGAGTTCCAACTGGTATGTCGATTCCTCGGTTGTGCTTAGGGCGATCATCGAAAACTCGTCATCGGCTCGGGAGTGGCTCGCAGCTCGGATGGCGGGTGCCGATGTGCTGCTCGCCTCAAAGTTGCTTGAACTTGAAACCCGTCGAGTGATCCACAATGCCGGGTTCGACCAGAGCGTACTAAGCGATTACTTGGACGACTTCGTATTCCTTGCCGTCAATGACTCGCTGCTTGATGAGGCCATCTCCTTGCCGGCGATGGCTTCCGGTGCCGATTCCATTCACATCGCCTCCGCGTTGCGCATTGGGCCATCCCACGTGCAGGTCGCCACCCATGATCGGCAGATGGCAACCGCTGCTCAGAGCCTCGGCTTCAAGGTCATCGACCCGGTGACCGACGATCCAAACCGATCGCCAGTTGCATAGCCATGCACAATGCTGCATAATCTCAGTTGTGTCTAAGGTTCTTTTTTCCCTGCCCGTCGGCGAGCGCGTCGGCATCGCCTTCTCCGGGGGACTCGATACCTCCGTGGCTGTCGCCTGGATGCTCGAAAACGGCGCGTTCCCATACACCTACACCGCCGACATCGGCCAGTACGACGAGCCGGATATCGGCTCGGTGCCTGACCGTGCCCTAGAGTACGGCGCCGAGGCGGCCCGCATGGTCGATTGCCGCGAGGCGCTGGTGGAGGAGGGGCTGGCGGCGCTTACCTGCGGCGCCTTCCACATCCACTCGGGCGGCAAGTATTACTTCAACACTACGCCCATCGGTCGCGCGGTGACCGGCACGCTGCTGGTGCGCGCCATGCTGGCCGATGATGTGCAAATCTGGGGCGACGGTTCCACCTACAAGGGCAATGACATCGAGCGGTTCTACCGCTATGGCCTGCTCGCCAACCCTTCGTTAAAGATTTACAAGCCGTGGTTGGACGAGAAGTTCGTGGCCGACCTGGGCGGTCGCGTCGAGATGAGTCAATGGTTGACTCGGCACGACCTGCCCTACCGCGACCCGGTGGAGAAGGCGTATTCCACCGATGCGAACATCTGGGGTGCCACCCATGAGGCTAAGACCCTCGAACATCTAAATGTCGGCCTGGAGAGCGTCGAACCCATCATGGGGGTGAAGTTCTGGGATGAAGACGTGAAGATCGCTCCCGAGACGGTGACCATTGGCTTTGCGGCTGGCCGTCCCGTCAGCATCAATGGGCAAACCTTCGCCTCGGCCGTCGATCTGGTGATGGTGGCCAACGCCATTGGCGGGCGGCATGGCCTGGGCATGAGCGATCAGATTGAAAACCGCATCATCGAGGCCAAGAGTCGTGGCATCTACGAGGCGCCCGGCATGGCCCTGCTGTTCATCGCCTACGAGCGGCTGGTTAACGCCATCCACAATGAGGACACCATCGCGAACTACCACACCGAGGGCCGTCGCCTGGGTCGCCTGATGTACGAGGGCCGTTGGCTCGACCCCCAGGCCCTCATGCTGCGCGAGAGCCTGCAACGGTGGGTGGGCACCGCCGTCACCGGAAAGGTCACGCTGCGGTTGCGGCGCGGCGATGACTACTCGATCCTCAACACCGAGGGTCCGGCGTTCTCCTACCACCCGGACAAGCTTTCGATGGAGCGCGTTGCGGATTCGGCCTTTGGCCCCACGGACCGCATCGGCCAGCTCACCATGCGCAACCTGGACATCGCCGACTCCCGCGCCAAGCTAGAACAATATGCCTCGATTGGCCTAGTGGGCGGGGCACAGGCCGCACTGATCGGCGCCTCGGCCTCCGACACCCCTCTCATCGGCACTCTGGAGCAAGGTGGCGCCCACACCATCGCCTCTCGCGGCATCGCCCCCGAAGGCGAGCAAGCCCTAGACGCCGCCGCCATGGAATTCGGCGTGGACTAAGCGCTGATGGTCGGGTTGTTGACCGCGAGGATTGTGGTGCGTTCCGCTTCCGTGATGCCGCCAGCTTCAAGGATTTCTTGCAGAATGGCCGACTTGCCCGCCAGATAAGCGTCAATATCTATCGTCGGATCGGCGGCTAACGATTTCTTAATCGCGGCGTACCGGACAGCCAACTGCGGGTTTGCGCGCAGGGTATCGCGTACTGCCAGATGATTGCGTACCGCTAGCGCTCCGGCCAGGCACAGGTAGACATGGCGCGGCGGGTCATTGTCGGGCGCTGTCATCGCCTCGCGATCCGTCATTCCAAGATCGCCGCTGGATCGATACCCAATCGCCTCCAGTGCTTGTCGAGCGGCAGGAAGATCGTCAGCACTCACGATGACATCGATATCCAGGATTGGCTTCGCGGCCAACCCAGGCACCGCCGTGGAACCGACATGTTCAACGGCGACAGAGGGCAGACCCTCACATGCAGAGCGCAGTGCCTTGGCCACGGCTGCAAAGGACGCAGGCCACTCATCGCGATACTCCACCACCTCAACCGCCATCAGGACACCGGCGTTGAGTTCGGATATAGCACCCCATAGGTTGTGGCCGCGATGGCGAGAGATTTGTCGAATGTAGTCACCTGTCCGTTGATAGCGAGCGCGGCCGCGAGTACGACGGCATCCGGCATCTTCAAGCCAGTTTTTGCCCGGACGTGGGCTAGTCCGGCTGGCCATGAGCTGGTGCGGCCTAACTGGCTATCGGTAAGAACACTAAGTCGCAGGCCAGCAAGCAGCCGCTTTTCTTCGACGTTCACGTCACGGCCTAACTGCGCTGGTTTGACGAGATACTCGCCAAGAGTGAGGGTCGTGACGGCCAGAGGGTGAGCAGTCGCAGCAACGTCGAGAGCCTGCTCGTGGTGGGTATGGGTCGGGTCTGCCAGGGCGATAAGAACGCAGGCGTCAAGCACTACCATCCTTCACGAACCTCCGCGAGGTAGTTCTCGTCGTAGGCGTGCCCGTATGCCTCGTAAGTTTCAGTAGCGAACTGCTTGAGTTGCTCCCGGCGAATGCGAGTAGCCGCCGTTGGATCATGCTGCTCAACGGCCTGCGCGCCAAGCTCGGCGAGATTAATCAGTAGTTGCGCGGACCGCTCATCTGGCCAGCGCGAACGGGCCGCGTCGAGTAGATGCTGCACGCGCGGCGTGTGCGTGATCGTGGTGCGTTCAAGTGTCGTAGGCACAATCAAAGTGTAGCACCGACGAGTGCGGCACCTAAGTGAGTGCGTTATGCGTCAGGTTGAGGTAACTGAAGCAGAATGATGCCGGAGGGTGTTAGCGCGCCAGGGGAGCAGGGGGGCAGGAAAACTGGCACAGTGGGAGGCATGGCTACTGCGCAAGTCTTTGCTCATGATTTCATCCGGGTGGTAGGCGCTCGGGAGAACAACTTAAAGGATGTCTCCGTGACGTTGCCCAAGCGGCAGCTCACGGTGTTTACCGGAGTGTCCGGCTCGGGGAAGAGTTCGCTGGTGTTTGACACCATTGCAGCTGAGTCTCGGCGGCTAATCGATGAGACCTACCCGGCCTTTCTCCAAGGCTTTATGCCCACCATCGCCCGGCCTGACGCTGACGCGATGGAGGGGCTGACCACGGCCATCGTTGTCACTCAGGAACGACTTGGCGCAAATCCGCGCTCCACAGTCGGTACCGCCACGGATGCCCATGCGATGCTGCGCGTGCTGTTTTCCAAGCTGGGGGAGCCGTACATCGGACCGCCCACCGCGTTCTCGTTTAACGTGCCCACCGTCACCGTTTCCGGCGTCGCCCGCACGGAGCGGGGTGGTCGCATCGAGAAGGACATGGTTAAGGATCGGGTGTATCTCGGTGGCATGTGCCCACGCTGCGAGGGCCGCGGTCAGGTCTCCGACCTTGATCTGCGGGTGATTATCGATGAGACAAAGTCGCTGTACGAGGGCGCGATTCTGGTGCCCGGCTACACGCCCGACGGCTGGTGGGTGCGGCAGATGGCCGAATCTGGGCTGTTCGACCCGAACAAGCCGATCACTGAATACACCGCCCGTGAGCGGGACGACCTGCTGCACAAGGAACCGACAAAGGTCAAGGTGGCAGGCATTAACTTGACTCATGAAGGGCTGCTGCCCAAGCTGCAAAAATCGATCTTTAGCAAAGACCCGAACGCGATGCAGCCACACATTCGCGCCTTTGCGGAGCGAGCCGCCACTTTCGGTACCTGCCCCGACTGCGGGGGAACTCGCCTTACCGCCGGGCCACGCGAAAGCAAGATCGCCGGTAAGTCCATTGCCGATGTTTGCCTGATGCAAATCGTAGACCTGGCTAAATGGGCGGACGGCCTTGATCTGCCGAATGCCGGGCCATTGCTGGATGCCCTACGGGCCAACTTGACGGCGTTCGTGGAACTCGGTCTCGGCTATCTTTCCCTCGACCGCCCGTCGGGATCGTTGAGCGGGGGAGAGTCCCAGCGCATCAAACTGCTGCGGCACCTTGGATCGGCTCTGACCGATGTCACCTACGTGTTTGATGAGCCGACCATCGGCCTGCATCCGCACGACATTGAGCGGATGAATCGCCTGCTGCTGCAACTGCGCGATAAGGGCAACACCGTACTCGTCGTGGAGCATAAGCCTGAGACCATTGTCATTGCCGACCGCGTAGTGGATATGGGGCCGGGTGCGGGTTCTTCTGGAGGCGAGATTTGTTTCGAGGGCACGGTGGAGGAGTTGCGCGCCTCCGACACCCTGACCGGGCGATACCTGGAGCATCGGGTGCGGTTGAAGGAATCCGTGCGCAAGCCGACTGGCGTCATCGAAATCCGAGGTGCGGCCACGCATAACCTCCGCGACGTGGATGCGGACATTCCCGCCGGTGTACTCACGGTGGTCTCTGGGGTAGCCGGCTCGGGCAAAAGTTCGCTGATCCACGGCTCGCTAGCCGGGCGCGAGGGCGTGGTGGTGATCGACCAGAGCGCGATCAAAGGTTCGCGACGCTCTAACCCGGCCACGTACACGGGATTGCTAGAGCCAATCCGCAAGGCATTCGCCAAGGTTAACGGGGTAAAGCCCGCGCTGTTCAGCGCAAACTCTGAAGGCGCTTGCCCAGCCTGCAACGGAAATGGCGTGATCTTTACGGAGCTGGGCTTCAGGGAGACGGTTTCAACTCCTTGTGAAGCCTGTAACGGAAAACGTTTTCAGACCGAGGTGCTGGAGTATCTGCTGGGGGAGAAGAACATAGCCGAGGTGCTGGCAATGCCCGTCGAGGCGGCGGCAGCCTTCTTTGCCAAGGGCGGCCCGGCACCGCTGCCGACGGCCCATGCCATCTTGAAGCGTTTGGTGGATGTGGGACTTGGTTATGTCAATTTAGGGCAGCCGTTAAATACGCTCAGCGGTGGTGAGCGGCAGCGAATCAAACTGGCAACGCAGATGGGTGAGCCGGGCGGCACCTACATCCTGGACGAGCCAACCACCGGTCTGCATCTGGCCGATGTGGACAATCTGCTTGCCCTGCTAGATCGCCTGGTAGATGCGGGACGCACCGTCATTGTCATCGAACATCACCAGGCCGTCATGGCCCACGCGGATTGGATCATTGACCTCGGCCCAGGCGCTGGCGCCGATGGTGGCCAGATTGTCTTCGAGGGCACACCCGCAGAACTCGTGGCCCAGGCAAAAACCCTCACCGGGCAGCACCTGGCAAACTATGCGGCGTTCGGCTCGCAGATTGTCAAGCCAGCCAAGAGGCGCCTAGACCCATCAGCCTTACGGCGCATTGTCAGTCCGATTTCGTCAGCGGAGGTGCTGGCCGACCTGCGGAGCGAAGGATGAGCGCTTGGCAGAAGCAGCGGCACTCGTAGGCATCCCATGTATCACACCTGAGTAGTCACGCCGATAATGTACATTATGTCAAAACAACATTTGCTGGGTAAGCCTGCCTCTCCCTCGCGGGCAAGCGCGTCTGCTTCGGGTTACGCGGGTAGTCTCTAAGGCATGACCGATCCGTATGCACCGCCGCCTGTCGGCGCTTCGGTGCCCCCGCTGCCGCCAACAACGCAGGCCACGCCTGAGGCTACTAGTGACCCGTACCCAACTCCGATGCAGGCCGCGCCTGGCTACTGGCATCCGGCGGGTTATCCGCTGCCCGCACCTGACGGGCATGGCGTACCCGGCCATCAGAATTACCCACCGCCACTGGGTGGATATCCGCCGCCTGCGCCTTATGGGCACGCCGCGCCCGGCCAGCCGATCTACGCCTACCCGCCGCCCTATCTTCCCTACCCTAAGACGGACGGCGTCTCTGTAGCCGCGCTGGTGACCGGTATTCTGAGCGTGACCCCCTTAGCTCTATTTACAGCCATCCCGGCCATCATTTGCGGGGCCATTGGCCTGGGTAGAACCAAGCGAACCGGCTCTCGTGGTCGCGGCCTGGCGCTTACCGGTGTGATTCTGGGTACCATCGCTCTACTATTCTGGGGGTTGATAATCGCAGTCGCCACATCAACCGGCAATTTTTCCTTCGAGGTTGCGACACCTTCCGGCACCACCTACGGCGCCTCCTGGCGAAACGCGATAAATCAGGACGTGCACGGTTTCAACGGCGGCTTTGCCGTCACGGCAGATAGAGCGGAAAGCGCCTTCGTGAGCCGGACAGTGTCCCTAACCGCAGAGGACCTGGCAAATATCTGGGTGACGAGCAGCAGCTCTAGCGGCGAGATAAGTATCATGATCTCACAGAGCGGCACCCCGGAGAGCGAATGGACTACCCTCTCCGGCGCCGTAAACTTCGACGGACCGGTGCCAATTGGAAACCTCTCCCCCGGCCGAGTCCGTTTCACAATAGACATGCGAGATGTTCGAGACCTAGAAGTCACGATCCGCTGGCGTTAATCGTTTTCCCGAATGGTCACAGTGAATTGAGCTGTATCATCTTTAATTTGGATGTTTTCCAGGTATATGCCGGAACAGGACAGAGTCTCTATGAACTTCAGGGAACCATCGTCTGAGATCGAAAAACTCCGGGCATAGTTACTACTAGGCTCCGTATACGGAGTGAGGGAATCCCCGGGATAGAAAAAATGATCCGGGAAGAATATTTCGGGATCATCCCAGACGCTGTGATGATGAATTGCCTCGATGAACACATATGGCTGCACATAGTCACCCCAGCGAGACAAGCCGAAGTCGGCTGTGAAGAACAGCGGGTTCATTGATACCCGCCAAATACGTAGCCCGCCTCCTGGTCTAAGCACAGGGTAAAGATAACCCAGATAGTGTATGTTTGAGGTTTCGTCTAAGCCAAAGTTGTTGTTAGTGCTCGTCAGGTATTCAACAATGAACCAGTTCGGATTGTCGAGATCGCCGTGTGGATGTATCACAGCAAACTGTGGGTAGTCAGAAAGCGACCGAAGCGTGACCTGTGTTTCGCCAACGCCGTAGATGTGGATGGGGTCGATCCAGCCGAAAGCATATTTCATAATTCCGGGCAGGTCACCAATGGTTGCCCACCCATTCATTACGGTAGTTGCCCCCGGGCCGTGAGGGTTCAGGGGCGGCCCTGCGTGTATGTCAAAGTCTAGCAGGCCCATTAAGTGAACGGTTTCGTGAATCAACACATTTACATTGCTTTCGTAGCCAACTCTTTGTACTGTTGAGTACACACCGATCGCCATTTCACCGAGAGTGAGTGCCCCACCTGTAACCTCTCCATCAATGACCGTACCGTCCTTGTGTTGGTTCAAAAAAGCCAGGTTACCCCACGCGTTTGGATGAAAGCCTCGCAACGCAAAGAAAACGCCATCCATATATCCGGTCCCGGTTGTATCGAAGGCGGTCCAATCCAAAGCACTTTCGGCCTCCGCAACTTCCAGCACCTCATGGATAATTGGATCCCAGCAGTAATACTCACTTGCGCAGTTTCGCATGGTAACAGTAACCACCTCCCCGGTGACATCGAGTTGGCCATACGATGAGCGGTAAAAGAAATCTCGTAAAGAGTAGTGAGCTACAGTGTAATCGCCTGGTGGGCGTGCGTAAAGCGCTGCGGACTCATTAATTCTATCTAGGCTGAAGAAATGTCGTTCGATATCATCAGCGGAATAAATAAACGGATCAGGATTCATGTTGTTCCACGACTCATCATCGGCGCAGTCCGGAAAGTCTATTATAAACACCAGCAATCTTGGCGCCCCAACCACGGGCGTGGAGTTTGCAAACAGGCCATACGTGCCATCCTGGCCTATAAATTGTCGCGGAAACTGTGACTCCCCCGCGCCCGCATCGGCGCTATCCGTGCTGCACCCGGAGAATATCGCGAGCGTCAGCAATATCGACATTAGTGTCGAGCGCCGTTTTCTAATCCGACCCATGATTGCTTAATCGACGAAACAGCCGAGTTCCGGATTGAATAGGCCGCGGTGATCCTGACGTGCCATTAACTCAGAGGTGCTAATCCGATCCGCTACTTCCGGACTCTCCCCCGATGAAGATGCTAATGCCCAGCCCGCAAAGGCCATCTCGGAGTTGACCAATCGAGCGCCATCCCAAACCACTGCCACCTCACGACCAATGTCATCGAAGGGAATATCCCCAAGTTCTAGCCGAACCATCGAACCCTCCGGCAGCCGAGCGGTAAGCCACGCGGCGGCCTCCTCGCCACCGCACTCGACAAAGGGGTGCAGTTCGGGCGCTTGTACCCCGGCCAGACGAACCCGGATTATCTCCTCATCCCGAAGAATCTCAAAAGTGCCGCCATCAAGCACCCGAGCCACCTCGACGTAGCCCTCCGGCAGCTGCGGTCCACCAGGGGTAATCATCGGCGTGCCGCCACTGCCTGGAGTATCTCCAGGAGTCGGGAAGGGGGTGGAGATACCCGGCGGCCCCGGATCAACGATAACTGAGCCGCCATTCAATTCCGGCGTCTGATATTCCGCAAACCCATAGCCTGCGGCGGCGCTGAACCCAAGGGCAACGGCCAGCAGGTACTGCCGCCTGGGCGGCCAGTTGAGCGGCGTGGAACTAGGCCGAGCGGCTGCCTTACCTGGCCCGTGAGGTGAACTACGTACATGTCTAGCTACCATAGCTAACCCGCCTGCCGTCTGGCTCTGCGGGCGGCCAGCTCATCCCCGGCCGCCGTCACAGCCGTCGGGGCCATAGTGTCGGCCAATGATTCGGTGGGCATCTCGGCCAGAGTGCCCTCAATTTCCCGCCAGACGCGGCCCACCGCGATGCCGAAGACGCCTTGGCCACCTTGTACCAGGTCAACCACCTCGTCGGCCGACATGCACTCGTACACAGATGCGCCGTCGGACATGAGCGTGATCTGGGCCAAATCATCAACGCCGCGCTCTCGCAGATGCGTTACGGCAGTGCGAATCTGTTGCAGCGAAACCCCGGTATCGAGCAGCCGCTTAACCACCTTAAGCACGAGAATGTCCCGGAACGAGTACAGGCGGTGCGTGCCCGAGCCGGTGGCCGGCTTGATGGACGGCTCCACTAAACCGGTGCGCGCCCAATAGTCCAACTGGCGATAGGAGATCCCGGCCACACGGCAGGCTGTCGGTCCGCGGTATCCGGTATCTACATCCTGTTGCCCAAGATCGTGACCAAACAACGTCCCCTGAGCGCCGCGTAACCGCGTTGCCCCTGCTGCCTGGGGCACTGTGTTAGGTGACTCACTGCTGGTCAAGGTTGCCTCCGTGGACGTTGTTGTCCTAACGGTAAGTGGCAACCCTCAAGAAACCGGGTACATCGGTCCAGTTCGCCTCGGCGTGTCGCGGCGTTTTACTAGACAGCCTCTACCAGCTTCTCTACGGGGCTGGCATGAAACGACATTCGGAACTTGCCGATCTGCACTTCGTCGCCGGTGGTCAACGCCGCCTCATCGACGCGTTGCCGGTTGACATAGGTGCCGTTCAGCGAACCGGCATCGCGCACCGTGAAGCGTCCCGCCTCCCGGATGAACTCGGCGTGACGGCGAGAGACGGTGACATCATCAAGCAAAATGTCGGTTCGGGTGGAACGTCCCGCAATGGTTTTGTCCGCATCGAGTAAGAAGCGCTCCCCTGGAATCGCCCCGCGCTGCACGATGAGCAACGCCGAACCTAACGGAAGCGCGGCAACGGCGGCGGCGTCCTCGGGCGACAGCGCAACTGGGACCGGGCCATCTTCGGGGACAACGATGCGAGGGAATGTGGCCGTTGTTTCGACTGGATGTACTGGCGGCGGAAGTTCCGACATAGATACAACTTACCCCGCCGTAGCCTCTTACCGCTAGTCGCCGTTTGTCTCAAGGGGACGGGCAAAGGCCGGGTTGGTCAGCGCTACGGTTGCATCGACCGTGACCAACTCGGCCCGAGTGGTCGCAGCGATACCTCCCTCACGACGGATGGTGGGAAGCGCTCCCCCATGTATCTCGATGGCTCTATCCAACGTGGCTGGATCGCCGATTACCGCCCACCGGTAGGGGGCAACCAGCGCGGTGCCGTCAACAACTATGGCGCCGCCAACATCGATGAACGATGAGGTGGTTACCAGGCGCACACCGTTAACCTGCGCTACCTCGGCCCCGGCATTGCGAAGCTCTTCGAGGAGGTTGTACAGGTGGGCTGCTTGCAAGGTTCCGGCTGGGTCATCAATGTCTATGTGCAGACCGACACCCTGGGCGGGAAGGCGCCCCGATAGTATGCCCTCGGATTCGGCCCGGGCCTGGGCCAGCTCTAGGGCGACGCGATCAGAGTCGGCCCCGGAGGCCAGCTCGTCGCGGCTCCCCTGAAGCCTAGTCACTTCGGCCTCAAGCTGATCGGCCCGATGAGTCACCTCGTCGAGCAGAATCACCAGATCGTCTTGGCGCAGGGTGGCCAGTTCGTCACGGCCGGCGAGGCGCACCTGCGTGACCAGGGCGAAACCAAGCAGGGCGCATAGACCCCCGGCCAAGAATTGCGCACGCGAGAACTGAGGTCGCAGCGCGCGGCCAAGCAATTGCAGGCCAGATTCGGTTTCCGTGACGGGCGCAGGTTCCATGCTCACGCCTTGAACAAGTGGCGGCGGATCGCGGCCGCG